>JAUQPZ010000002.1:65567-103807 GCA_030550155.1 Thermoproteota archaeon | reverse complement strand
TAATATGCAAGATCTTACCCATGTTCCCCTCCTCCACAAGTCTCTTACACCTCTGATACGCGGGATCGTAGCGTCTATTGTAGGCCACTTGAAGAATACTCCCACTTTTCTCAGCGATTCTCATTAACTCGTATGCATCAGAGGCCCTTAACCCAAGCGGCTTCTCACACAGCACATGTACTCCCTGTGAAACAAGGGGGGTTACGATTGGGTAGTGGTAAATGTTTGGCACAGAGACAATTGCTGCGTCGATCATACCTAAGTCAACGTCCTCCAGAGAGCCAAAAAGTTGGCGAGCATTCACCGTTTTCGCGAGCCTCTCAGCAGCCTCCCTGTCAGTATCAACCACAAATGAAAACTCGACATCACCCACATGCGCTAAGAGATTTTTGGCGTGAGTAGTGCCCATTCTACCTGCACCGATTACCCCAACCCTAATTCTCTCCATCGTATTCCCAGCTATTATCATCCACATATAAATCTCCACACAACCAAAAAGGTTGAGCTTAAGGAGGATCTCAGAGGTCTTCTCTGAATTAGGATTTAGCATGGTCTGCTAGACCGTTGGGCTCCTAAGCTTTCTGCGACGCTGGCGCGTGTTGAAAGAATACAAGTTTTTCGGAGCACATGACTATAGAAAGTTGGTTAATCTTTATACTTCAGATTTTATGGAGACCGTTTAGAGTTTTCAAAACCTGAACATGCCTTCTGAGGGCCATACAACGGGAACCTTGTTTGGAGGATAGTTCTGTTTAAGCCACTCTACGAACTCCTTGATGCGCTGTACCGCCGTCTCCACTATTATTTCACCCTTCTTACTTGTGGCTTTGGTGGGGTCTCCGACGGCGCCCTTCGGAAAATACTCAAGCTCCATGAACTGTGAGATGTCATACCATCCGAACGGCCTACTATAGACGTTGCCTGCTTTGTCAGCCCATTTTTCAGGTATAACTGCGGTCATCCTCTCCGCCTTCGCCTCCTCAAACTTCTCTGGATAAACGAGGTGTGGCACAATATACCATGTAACTGATGTCTCGACCTCATCTGCATGGATGAAGGGCGTCTCTATCCTGTGTCCAGGCGCCAGCTCGGTCCCCACCTTCAGTATGTCCCGCACCCAGGCCCACCAGCTCGTAACTAGGATAAGCGCGTGGACACCCTCCTCTATTATTGCATCATCCTTCACTATTGGTAGGACATACTCCTGCCCATGGGAGTTAAATATGATTATTTTCTTGAACCCTGTATTGCTTAGCCACTTGACCACCGAGGTCACGTATCCAATGTATACGGGCTTCTTCACAGGTATGGTGCCGAACATTCCATGATGGTGTGAAGGGTGGCTGCCATAAAAGATCGGTGGGGCTATAGAGACTCCTGTATCATGTGCCACTCTCTCAGCTATGTATGTGCCAATATAGACGTCCTCGCCTATAGGTGCCTGAGGTCCGTGGTTCTCTACGGCACCACATGGAAGAAAAATAATATCGCTCTCCTGTAATCTCTCCCGAAGTTCAGACGTACTCATCTGGTCGATATACATCTTCTTCCCATTTTTATTGAGGGAGACTATGCCGAACCTAGCCTTAAAATCTTGATTCACGTGTTTGCATACATTACGCTTGGCTAAAAATTTACTGTTGATCTACGACGATAGTATCCCGATATCGCTTAAATTCTACTAAAAAAGATAAATATGCTTGTGTAGATGCCTAAATGATGACACGTCAACTTGCAGCGGTTTTGGAGGCTGACTTCAACCCTAGGCCTAGTTATGTTCTTTCTCGAAGAGAGGCTGAGACTAGGCGAATTGTTAATGGGAGCAGAGTCTGGCGCACTCCTGAAATAAAGCTAAAAGAGATTGAGACCCCACGCATAGGACGAGGCCAGGTCCTCGTTAGGTTAGGAGCTGTTGGGATTTGCGGCTCAGACCTGCACATGGTAGAGAGAGACACAGAGGGTTACATGCTCTATCCGGGGTTGACCAGACTCCCCGTGGTTCCAGGGCATGAGTTTTCGGGAGTCGTGGATAGTGTGGGGCAAGGAGTCGAGGGACTAAGGCCAGGAGACCTGGTTGTTGTGGAGGAAATGTGGTATTGCGGGAGATGCGATGCCTGCAGGACTTCCTATTTCAACCAGTGTTACAACCTTGAGGAGATGGGTTTCACGGTGAATGGTGGCATGGAGGAGTATATGGTGGCAGATGCTAGGTTTGTCTGGAAGATAAATGGCTTTTTAGACGTTTATGGCACTGAGGAAAAGGCCCTTGAGGCAGGCTCACTAGTCGAGCCCCTCTGCGTAAATTATAATGCGATTTTCGTGAGAGTCGGCAACTACAGACCCGGCTGCAACGCAGTAGTCTGGGGGGCGGGCCCAATCGGGCTGGGTGCTATCGCATTACTTAAAGCCGCGGGAGCGGCCAAAATAATAGTTTTTGAGCCCGTTGAAGATAGAAGGGCGGCGGCTAAGCGGATAGGTGCTACACACATATTCGACCCCGTGGAACTCGGATCCAAGGGGGTTAGGCCTTATGAGAAGATATTGGAGGTCACAGATGGAGCGGGAGTGGACCTACACGTAGAGGCTGCAGGTAAGCCAAGCAGAATACTTCCTGAGGTGGAGCAGTCGCTTGCTGTCGGTGGGTCTGTTGTCTGGATAGGCAGGGCTGACGAGGAGGCGGCAGTCTGGCTAGAGTATTTCCAGACCCGCGCCTCGCAGATATACGGCTCGCAGGGTCATGCTGGGAACGCGGTCTTCCCAAGGGTGATTAGGATGATTGAAAACGGCAGACTCGATCCCACGCCCATGATAACTGCGCGATTTAGGCTTGAAGAAGCCATCAAAGCATTCCAAGCCCTTAAAGAGAGAGTGCACATCAAGGTAACGATAAAGCCTTGAGGGGCCGTCACAAAGGCCAAGGCAGAAAAGCGAATACACAAACGTCGCTGAATGTTATACGGTCTCAGAGGCTTATTCTGCTACATCCCAGGGACAATGTTGGAGTGGCTGTTCAGGACATAAACCGCGGCGAGGCCCTACTTGTTGGGAGACACCTGGTCGAGGCCAAGAACACAATTAATCAAGGCCACAAAATAGCAATTAAGAACATCCCAAAGGGTGGAGGCATAATCAAGCTGGGGATCAAAATTGGCGTAGCTAAAAAGAGAATAAGGGCTGGCGAACACGTGCATATCCATAACGTAGAGAGCCTATACGAGTGGTCAGGATGATGCGTATAAGAGTCTATCCACGAAAAGACGCAACATTCAGGTTTGGTATAAGGAATAAGGTTGTGGTAGCTTCTGTAGGAGCCTCGGCCAATCATGCAGTTAAGCAAATTGCGAAAAGAACCGCGTCCCCTGCATTAGTTCATGATAAGGGAACTGATGGAGAGATCGGCGAAGACAGCGAGATAACTAGGCGAACAATAATTAACTCGGTCCTCAACGCTAATGTTTATGGGGCTCTCTTAATAGGGCTCGGCGACGAGAGATACAATGCCAAAGACATGGTTGCCGAGTTAGAGAGGTTCAAGCCAGTTTATTGGCTTCACATTCAAGAAGAGGGTGAGAGAGCAACTATCAGTAAGGGCGTGAAGCTCGTAAATATGTTGAGGAAAGAATCTGACAAAATATCGAGTCGATATATCAAGAAAATCAGCGGTCTTACTGTCGGAGTTAAGTGTGGAGCATCAGACTATACTAGCGTCTTCGCAAATGCTGTCGTTGGACTTGTGGCAGATACTATAGTGAACATGGGCGGGAGAGTAGTCTTTACAGAGACGACCGAGCTTATAGGGATGGAGAGACACCTGTATAGAAGGTGCATAAGCCGAGGAATAGCGAGGAAGTTGAGACATATCGTCAGGAAAAACATTCAAAGCATACTAAGCTACTCGCGCAACTGGCTGGGCGCCCAGCCCAACTACGGGAACATAAGGGGCGGAATAACGACCATTGAGGAGAAGTCTGCAGGCGCATTATTAAAGACAGGCTCATCCAAAATAATCGACGTACTAAGTTACGGAGAGCGAATAAGCAAAAACGAGCCCGGCGTATACTTCGTCGATGGGCCAGGCTTCGATGTCCCAGCCATAACAGCCCTTGCAGCATCAGGATGCCACTCAATAATCTTCACAACTGGCTCCGGCGAGCCAATAGGATCGCCAATCGCGCCATCGATTAAAGTTACGGCAAACAGTAAAACCTACAGAAACATGCGCGAGAACATAGACCTAGACCTTAGCCCCGCGCTTAGAGGCGACATACCTCTTGACGAGCTGGCTGAGAAACTATTTTACCTTTTAGTAGAGATAGTAAGTGGCAGAGAGACCGCTGCCGAGCTAATGAGACACGAAGACTTCGCGATACTTAAGAGCGGGCCAACACTATAAGATTTAGAACTTATTTCTTTAAAGTATATACAGGTCCCCCGTTCTAATATGCCGCCATATTTGTTATTTCTAGTGAGCAGGTGTTATGCGTCCTTCAGTAGTCCGCGCATATTTGACCCACGCGAACAGCCGGCCTTCCATGGTTTTCCTAGATGTTGTCTGTTGGATGGCCTCGAGCCACCACTCCCCCTATTTATCTGCTCTAATTGATTATCTCCAGATAATAAGCCCTGGGGGGGATTTGAACCCCCGGCCTGTTGCTTACGAGGCAACCGCTCTACCCGCCTGAGCTACCAGGGCATCTCTCCCCAAGTCTGTTGTCCCCGCTATCTCTTTATAATGTTTTTTATGCAGCTCCACCATATTCACATTCCTTGCAGGCGGCAGGTCGCGGGCCAAAACCCCGCCGGGGGGCTCTCACTCCATTGTAAAAGAAAATCGTTGTGTCAAGAATAGAGTATTGAGGGATGATTTGGGTTAAGCATGGGCTACTCAGCTCATAAAGGTTACAGTCCGAGATTATTCGCGAACCGCAAAAGTTACCCCCTTCACAACGTATCCTTGGAATATTAGATAAAAGATTATCATGGGAAATGAGGTTATTATGCTCCCCGTCAGAAGAAGCGGCACGTTAACGAGATATTGGCCGGAGAATCGCAGAAGACCGACAGGGAGTGTAGCCATATCAGGATCAGGTAAGAGAACTAGGGGCAAGATAAAACTATTCCAAGTAAATACTGTAGTTAGTATTGCCGCAGACATAATAGCGGGCTTGGATAAAGGTGTTAGAATTCTCCAGATCAGATACCAGTCTGAGGCACCGTCAAGATAAGCGGCTTCGATGAATTCGCTGGGCAATCCACGCTGATAGGAGTATAGGACGAGCATGTCGAAGCAGATAGTCATGGCGGTGTAAGGCAAAATGACAGACAAAAAATTGTTAATTAATCCAAGATCGCTCATCAACGAGAACATCGGTATCATAAGCATGATCTCGGGAGCAGTTGCGCCGATAACGCAGACAGTTAGTATTGTCCTTTTAAACCGTATTCTCTTTAAGGTAAGAGAGGCGGTAGCCAATATTGCAACTGGGATAGCCGCTACGACCACGATGGAGGTAATTAATGTTGTATTGATCGTAAGTTTTGCGAACTTGTATTTCACTAATACGTCGTAATAGTTTTCGAAGGAGATTCTAGTAGGTATTCTTAAAAGACCACTATAAATTTCAAGCTCATTCATAAAACTAGCTAAAACCGAAAAAATAAGAGGGCTCATCATGATAAGCGAAATCACCAAGGTTAGGAGAGGTAAGAGTAGTTTGGATGGATTCACTCTCAACTCACTCCACCCTGTAAATAATGTACGAAAGTATTAATCCAACAACAGCGGGTATAAAGATTATTGCAGCTCCGTATCCAACTTCATATTCAACAAATGCAACCGCGTACCCGTAATGGGCAAGAGGTCTCGTGTAGTATGCCCCGCCCGTAAGTGACGCCACTATACCATAGGCAGTAGTCCCGAGAGCACCAATTAGTGAAAACAGACTTACAAAGATGATTGTATGTTTAAGATAGGGGATAATCACATATCTTAATTTTTGAAAATCGGTGGCCCCCTCCAGCTCCGCTATTTCTAAAAAGGATTCTGGGATTTTTTGTAATGCAGATATAAACAATATCGTGGCGAACCCAATTATTGCCCATGTACCGACCAGCCCTACGGCGAGTCGTGCTGTCGGTGTAGACCCTAGCCATGCAATCTTTACCGGTATGTTTAGGACCCGAGCTATCTCATTTAATAGACCTGATGGGGAGAAAATTGTGTAAAAGACTATGCCTATAGCGACTGATGTCATAGCCAGAGGAGTAAGCATGGCTATTCTGAATATTCCTTGGCCTAGGAAACTCCTCCTGCCTACCAGCGCTGTGAGGAGCAGCCCCAGAATTATGGGTAGCGCCCAAAAGAAGATTATATAGAAGGAGTTGGCCACTAAAGCCTCAATGAATCTTCTGTCTCCTAACATTCTGATAAAGTTGTAAATCCCTATGAACTTTTTTTCACCGAATCCGTCCCATTCTAGAAATATGTAGTAGAAGGCCTGAGAAAAAGGGTAGAAAAGAAAAGGGATAGTGAAAACAGCGAATGGAATTAAGTAAAGATAGCCAATGACGTTTTTGAATTGTTTCCTGTAGTTATAGGGGCTTTTTGGGCCGCTCATGACATTCATGCAGGTTTCGGCTTTCTGGCCTGCCAAGCTCTGTAGTCTTCTTCTACTCTCCTTACGAACTCGTCTGGCTCGATCTCTAAGGAATAGACCAAGAACCCTGCTTCCGACATTGTGTCCCACATCGTAGGTGTGGTCCAGTCTAAATAGTGCCACATGGTTCCTCGTTCAAGTGTTTTGTTAAACACTACTGCAGTATCGTACATAAGTGTATCCCTTTCGACTCTTTCAAGTGGTACAGGAACTGCCGGCAACACGCCCTTTGCCACCAATGTCTGAATTACTTCAGGGTGTAGCATGTAGAGGTCAAGGAACTTCGCAGCAATGTCTTGATGAGGTGAGAATATACTTATTCCGTGTGGTGTCCCCATGCCCCCGATTTGTGGCGGCATAGCCTCTCCTTTTTCGATGGGAGGGACAGGGAAGAATCCAACGTTCTTGGGGCCTAGCGCTTCAGCTATCTCGGCTGCATACCAGTTCCCCTGTAAGAAGACAGCGGCTTTCCCAGCTTTGAAAGAAGCCAAGGCTTCCTCTATCGTCATCCCTGTGAACCCTTCTGGGAAGTAACCTTTCTTAATCCAGTCCTGTATCTTTTGTATAGCCTTCTTATTGCCATCTTTTACCCAAGTTCTATCTTCCCTCCACGACAACACTATATCATCGATGTATTCCTGAGCCTTGAGCGGGCTTCCAAACTCGTGTGCGAGGAAGGAAGCCTGTATCGCCCCGAAGAGATGGAAGAATGGCCAGTCAGTTAAGCCGCCTATCGCGAGCGGTATGTATCCGGCCCTTTTGGCCCTATCCAAGACATCTTCAAGCTCCTGCAGAGTTTGAGGTACACCTGCGCCCAAGTCTCTGAATATGTTTTTATTATAAAATACTCCTACTATCTCGCTTCTAAATGAGACGGCATAAAGATTACCGACTCCGAAGACAGAACCATCCCGTGAATACATTGCTCTTTTCCATATATAGGGCGAGAACGCTTTTTTGAACCATCCATATTTTACCGCATACGAGTCTAAAGGTATTATGAGACCGGCCCGCACCAGCGGCCCCATCATAGTCTCACCATTGTTGACGACTATTACGTCACCACCTCGTCCTGCTTGGAGGGCAGCCATCACGGCAGTTGTTTGCTCTGACAGCGATTTAGCCTCCCTCTTCACTGTGACGTTTGGATATTCTGTCTCGAAAACCTCGATGGCTTTTTCCATTGCATCATAGGGGCCTGGATCCGTCTCTATATCCCAAACCTGTAGCTCAACTTTCTCAGGAGCACCGGTAACGGTCTGAGTTACTGTTCGGGTTATAATTGTATCCCGTGGCGCTGTTAAAGAGCCTGCGCTGTACCCAACGACCCCGCCGGCCACCGCCGCTAAGCCTGTGGCGACACTTATTTTAGCGGCTGTGGAGATTGCTTCCCTTCTATTAAATTTTTTATTCAACAATACCATCAATACCTTCAACATATTAACCCACATATATAGTTTTATATGAGAGTAGAAGTTTCCAGAAAAACTTAAACACCTCGTATTGTCAAAGAGTTTGGTCGCAAATTATAGTTTGGGCAGATTACAATCACTTTTCCTCGTAAATAGTATGGTGATAATAAGTAGCCTGTTGTCCTCCCACGAAGACATTAAACAGCCCTTCGACTTTTTGGATGATTATTCACGCGCAGAGGCCCTTTCTCTGACCTCTGTGCTTTGGTCGGTATGGCTGAGCGTAATTGTTTAAATTCTCTCGCGGGTGGTTTACTTGGGTCTAGGCATGGGGGTTCTGGTTACTGGCGCGTGTGGATTTATTGGGGCTTGGACGGTGAAGCAGCTCTTGAGTATGGGGGAGGAGGTGGTTTTAACGGATGTCTCGGGGGATCTGACCCGGCTTCGCCAAGTGCTGGGTGATGTCGGTGAACTGCCCTTTGTGAGGGGTGATATCGTTGAGGAGGGTTTTATCGAAGGGATTGTTAAGAAGTATTCTGTCGAGGCGATTATACATCTAGCGGCGTTCCAAATACCTCAGTGCAGGGCTGACCCGGTGAGGGGTGGCATGGTTAACGTGATAGGCACTTTGAGGGTTTTCGAGGCGGCGAAGAATAGCGGTGGATCTGTCAGGCGAGTAGTCTATGCAAGCTCTGCCGCGGTCTTTGGCCCTCCGGAGTTATATGGCGAGGGGCCGGTTCCTGTCCACGTGGTTCTCAGACCCGCCACTCATTATGGGGCTTTCAAGGTTTGCAATGAGCTGACAGCAAACGCATACTGGCATGAGGCGAGAATACCTAGTGTTGGGCTTCGGCCACAGGTGGTTTACGGCCTGGGGAGGGATGTAGGTGTTACATCGGACGTGGCCCGCGCTATAAAGGCCGCCGTCGTTGGTAAGCAGTTCAAGATAAGGTTTGGAGGGCTCGTAGATCTCCAATACGTCGAGGACGTCGCATATTTGTTTGCAGTAGCGGCCCTTAGGGACTTGGATGGTGCGAGAGTGTACAACGTTAGAGGCGATGTCTTGAGTGTTCCCCAGATTATTGAGCTTATCGAAGACGTAACTGGCGTTAAAGGGCATATATCTTATGAGGATAAGCCCCTCCCTATTCCAGCGGCTCTCGATGATTCAGAGACGGAGCGGGACCTCGGCCCCCTCAACAAAACAAGCGCGAGGGAGGGAATAGAGAAGACGGCTAGCTATTTCCGTCATCTGCACAGCCGCGGAGAGCTTGACACCAGCGATTTGCCCTAAAGGGTGAGATTTTTATCATAAGGATTTAACAGTTTTAAGCGTGAGCAGATACTGGGGAGAAGACCCCATACTGATGATTCCAGGCCCATCTGAGCTTCATCCACGGATAAGAGATGTATTGACGAGTAGGTTCTACCCGCATTATGGACCTGAATGGCGCCAAATCTATACGGAGATAGAGGAGAACGTGAAGAAGATCTTCAAAACACGTAATGAGGTGATCATAATGCCTGCCCCAGGGTGTCTAGGGTTGGAGCTGGGGATCGTTAATGTGGCTAACCGGGGTGATAAGATAGTTGCGCTGACAAATGGTTTCTTCGGTGATAGGTTCGTGGAGATTGCCAGCTACTGCGGAGCGGAGGTCTTGACTCTAAGCGCCCCCGCAGGTTATGTTGTCTCACCAGAAACTCTCAAGGAGTGCTTGGACAGAAATCCTGACGCGCGGGCCCTCATAGTGGTTCAGAACGAGTCTGCGGCCGGAGTCCTTAACCCCATCCATGAATATCTGGCAATTGCTAAGAAGAGGGGCTTATTCACCGTGGTTGACGCGGTCTCTTCTTTCGGAGGAGCTGATTTAGATGTTGACGGGTGGGGGATAGATGTCTGTGTAGGCTATCCAAACAAGTGTCTGAGCGGTATCCCTGGGGCTCTTCCAGTATCCATTAGCAGAGAGGTCTGGGAGAGGGTTGAGAGGGGGCAGGTTAGCCCAATGTCATGGTTTACGAACCTTCGTGTGTGGAGGTGGTATAGAGAGAACTGGAGTAGCGCCGGCCATCCCTATCCCACGACCGTCAACACCTATGCATACCTAGCCTTGAAGAAAGGAGTCGAGGTCGCTCTTGAAGAGGGGCTGGAGAAAAGATACGAGAGACATAGACGTATGGCTGCCGCCCTCAGAGCAGCAGTCAAGGCCATGAGACTTGGACTTGTAAGCAAGAACGAGTCCTACGCCTCCCCAACAATAACGGCAATCGAGGTCCCGGAGAAGCTAAGAGACAAAATTGGGCAGTTGGTGGATATGATGCTAAACAAGTACAGGATAATGATCAGCCGTGGAATAGGTGCAACTGAGAACAACGCGATAAGGATAGGACACATGGGGTTGACTGCAAGCCCGAGATACTTGTTACCAACAGTCGCCGCTCTCGTAGATGCTCTGAACTATCTGAGTGGCGAGGGACGCAGTGTCGGAGAGGCTGTCGAGGCATTTCATAAGGAGCTCGGTTATTGACTTCCTTAAAGAGGCGCAAAAAGATATAGCCCCGTCCTCCTCAAACTATAATCCGTGGTAAACCTTTTTGGAGTTAAACTCAGTAGAGAATCTTTTGAGAGGTACGTCGGGGATGTGTCTCAA
The DNA here is from genome assembly GCA_030550155.1 of Thermoproteota archaeon. Classification (GTDB taxonomy): domain Archaea; phylum Thermoproteota; class Nitrososphaeria_A; order Caldarchaeales; family Calditenuaceae; genus HRBIN02. Next base: position 93,091 of record JAUQPZ010000002.1, on the reverse strand, counting down.
GTCGGAGGGCTGACTCTCTACAAGCTCGCCGATGGAGCCGGAAGTGGTGTCAGATGCGTCAGTCTTAGGACGGGGCTCCTGAACGCGACGATAGTCGTCGACAGGGCGTTAGACATCGCAAACCTTGAATACAGGAACATTCCTTTGGCGTGGATTAGCCCCACAGGGATTGTGGGGCCTGCCTTTTACGAGCCTGAAAGTTTAGGTTGGCTGAGAGGGTTTTTCGGTGGAGCCCTGACCACCTGCGGCTTGACTTATTTTGGGAGGCCGACCGTTGATGAGGGGGAGCATCTCGGGCTCCATGGCCGCGTCTCCTACATCCCGGCTAGGCTTACACTCTGTGGGGGCAGATGGGAGGGGGACGAGTATTGGATGGAGGTGGAGGGTGAGGTGAGGGAAGCCAAGGTCTTTGAGCCGAATATCTCGATGCATAGAAGGATAACGGCTAAGCTGGGCGACCGAAAATTAATGATAAGCGACGTATTCAAGAACAACGGCTGGTATGCCCAGCCCTTCATGATACTCTACCACTTCAACTTCGGATACCCCCTCTTGAGCAGAGAATCTAAGCTTCTCACAACGTCTCGCCTCGTAGTGCCGCGCGACGCAGACGCGGCCGAGGGAGCGGAGCAGTATGATAGCTTTGACGAGCCTCAACGGATGTTCAGGGAGAAAGTCTACTTTCACGACCTCGCCGTAGACCGTGACGGATATGCCTACGCGGCCCTTCTGAATGAGGTGCTGGGTGGCGGGATAGCGGTCTCACTTCGCTTCAAGAAGTCGAGCCTGAACAGACTGATAGAGTGGAAGATGATTGGTGAGGGGATGTATGTTGTCGGAATCGAGCCGGCTAATGCTCTCGTGCTAGGGAGAGACGCTGAGCGGAGATGGGGGACCCTTCAAACCCTCTCACCCCGGGAGAGTAGGTTGATTGAGGTGGAGCTTACTGTTCATGAAGGCAAGGAGGAGATAGAGTCTCTTAAGGAGCTGATTCTCAGGACTCGGGGACCGCGGGCGCCGAGAATTGTGGAGTCTGTTGAAGAGTTTGTTAGACTAACCAAGTGAAAGGGGATAGACTAACTCTACCTGAAGAGCTGAACGTGCTTTACCCCTCCCACCTTGATACATGCCTCCTCCATGACCAGTCCCTCGGAGACAGCCTTATCGACGATGTCGTTACCCAACAGATTTATGATGGTGGCCTCAGTAATTGCAGACTTAACATCATGCCAGTCAACCATCCTACCCATATAGAAGTCTGCGCTAACACAGACCTCGTATCCGTCGTTTACCCTCAGTTTAACTCCCAATAATTCGATATCACAGGCAGCCAAGACCACCTCACCTGTGAGGGACCGGTGCACTTTAAGCCAGTAGGAATTCGGCATCCTCAACATTAAAAAGACGTCGCTTAGTTAAATTTTTTGCCATTTCAACGATCTGATAGAAAGAATCGGTAGGCGTAGGCCCTCTAGTTTAGATTATGGGACTCCTAGCCACGGCAGGATGACCATAAGGAGAAAAGATAGAAGTGGGACGGTAATGTTGTCATCAATTTTTCCAAGCTCAAACTTCTCCACAATAGAGGCCCCCGCACCCGCAATTGCCCCGCTCAGCCCCATCACAAACAAGCCAACAGGGATGCAGAACGCCCCCATGGCGATGTTTCCCCACCAAGACTTAGTCCTCCTCTTGTAGATTGTGTTCCTGACGAGCCCCGTGATCCCGTCTCCGACGCTCATAAATATTACGGGTAAAACGCCCAAGGACAGGTTATTCAGATAGAAGCCCAGACCCATGAAAAGGCCCCACATGATGATGAAGTGGACCTCGAACATGTTCTCGGGGACTTGGTACCAATGATAAATTTTTCCACGAATGTGGGGGAGGAGGTTCCCGATGGCCAAAACAGCTACCAAAACTGCTATGGGTAAATAGCTATTGAAAAGAAGTGGGACGAGCACGGCTACTAGGCCACCCGTAAGTATGTGTATGATTTTCCTATTGTAATAGACTGCCACGTTGTGAGGTGCCCCCCTCCTCAGCATAACCTCATAAATTTTCCTGCATAGAAATAGTGTGACGAAGACCACCCAGCCGAACAATATTCCCGCGTAGATGATCTCGTTTAGTGTGGGGGTTTCCCACATGTGTTGTCCCAACGTATTGTCACATAAAAAGTTTACGATGAGGACGTGGCGATTGCCGCCTCCACTCAGTTAGGGAGACTTTCAGTGACACGTAATCCAAGGCATTGCTGCTCATCCGCAGGCAGCATACTAGCCGGCTCTCTTCAATCCATTTACATCCATCTTTAAATCAAGGGAGCGCGTATGTAAAGGCCGTGGGAAAACGCAAAATCATCGCGGAGCCAAAGGAATTAGAGAATATTCCAGAGCCCGGGCCAGACGACGTATTTGGAGTCATCTCTAAGATGGTGGGCTATGATAAGGTTCTGGTCGACTGTTCTGACGGGAAGCAGAGGCTTTGCAGAATCCGTGGCCAGCTGAAGAGGAAGATCTGGGTGAAGGAGGGTGATTTGGTCCTTGTCAGCCCATGGGATTTCCAGAAAGACACCCGGGGGGATATTTGGTGGAGGTTCACGAAGAACCAAGCTCTGAGCCTCGCACAGCGAGGCGTTCTTCCAGAATTCCTCAGGGTAAGGATCGAGAAAGTCTAAACTGTTTAACTATTCTTAACTTAAATAGGGCTAAAGAAAGTCTGTTAGCGGATGTCACAAACAGTCGACGCTGCAGATCCTATCAAGAAGCTTGAAAGGCTTCAGCTGAAAGGGTTGGAGGCTTACAGGACACTTGAATACATAAAAAATCCTCTCTACGTCAAACACTATGAGAAGATCTCTGTCGATGACGAGTGGGTCCTCGCCAGGAAAGCTCCAAGAGATGATGCGATGCCAGAACCTTTCGCCTCACTTATTGGGAGGCATGAAGCGCCGCTCGTCATGCATCTCTCAGGCAAGCCGGTCGAGGTTCACCTGCCTGATCGCCTTGAGAAGAGGGGTATTGTGGTGGAGACGATCTGGGATGCTCTTAGGAAGAGGCCTGAGCTGGTTGAGAGAATGCTTGGTGATTACTCCTTTAAGCCGGATGAGGACAAGGTCTTGGGGCTTATTTATGGCGCCCTCAACGCTGGTGTCGTGATCTATGTGCCGGATGGTGTGAACGAGGAGCTCAGCTTCAGGCTGGTCTGGCTAACCAACAACGACGGGGGAGTTACGGCTGCAACAACTCTCATCTACGCGGGCAGAGACTCGAGAGTCTCCGTGCTCGAGGAGCACCACTCCTATGGCTCGGGCGAGAAATCCTTCGTCGGCCACATAGTCACTGTTTTGGGAGCTGAAAACTCCTCTGTAAAGCACGCTCTCTTCAATAATCTATCCGAGAACGCCGAGGTAGTTGTCTACAAGAAATCCAACACCCTAGCTTATGCGTCTCAGACCTGGATAGGCTCCAACATCGGCGGCAGCGTCTCTAAGTCGCTGGTTGACAATGTCTTGGTGGGGGGAGGCTCTCGGGCCGATACTCTGGAGGTCACTATGGCTACCGGCTCTCAGAGGTTTGATGTGACCGCAAACCTGATTCACATGGGTGAGGGAACCACAGGTAGAGTAATAGTGAAGGGCCTGGGTCTTGACTACTCGAGGACAATCTTTAAAGGCATTATAAGGATAGAAAAACCTGCTAAGAACACAAGCGCGTACTTAGCAGAGCACGCCATGCTTCTAAGCCCTAATGCACGGGCTGAAGCCATACCTGGTCTCGAGATCGAGAGCGATAATGTGAAGGCGACGCATTCTGCCAGCGTGAGCCAGGTTGACCCAGACCATATCTGGTATCTGATGACGAGAGGCGTCAGCAGGGAGGACGCCGTTAGACTGGTTGCCATGGGGTTCTTCGAGCCCGTCATCAACCAAATCGACAACTCCGAGGTGAGGTGGACGCTTAGACACATGCTGGAGAATAAGTGGAGGAGGCCGGGCGAGAAGCCGATAGACATTGAGACGTTGATGGATATCTACGTCGAGCCTGAAGATGTCGGGAAACGGGCGGAAGACATATTCGGCACACACTACAAGTACGTGTATGGTCGCGGATAGCCGTCTCTTGACCGGAATAATACGCTAAGCCTCACTCCGAGTAACATCTAAATAACCCTTGAGACTATCCCTTAAGAAAATCCGATAATGGTATACATCAAGAGGATAACGATTCAGGGTTTTAAGTCCTTCGGGCCCAAAAGGGTCATCATTAAGCCTGAGAAGGGATTTGTAGTTATCACTGGCCCTAATGGCGGCGGCAAGAGTAACGTGCTGGACGCGATAAAGTTCTGCCTCGGTGAGCTGAGCAACAACGCCCTGCGGGTTGGTAAGCTCTCAGACCTGATTCATGAGAGTAACGGCAGACGTCTGAGCCAGGCCACGGTCTCCTTACAGCTCGACAACTCGGAAAGGGCCCTGCCCGTAGAGAACGATGAAGTGACCATTTCGCGGACAATACTCTCGAACGGTGAGAGCATCTATAGGGTTAATGGAAAGACTGTGACAAGGAATGAGCTTCTCGCATCACTTGCATCTGCCAACATAAGGCCCGGAGGATTCAACATCATAACTCAGGGCTCGGTCCTCAGCATCGCAGAGAAGAGCCCTGAAGAGTTGAGGAAAATAATTGACGAGGTGGCTGGGACTTCAGAATATGATAGGCGTAGGTCTGAGGCCGTGAGGGAGCTGGAGCTTGCGGAGAAGAACGTGGCCATAGCTAAGGCAGGTCTCAGCGAGTTGAAAAGCCGTGTGAAGCAGCTTGAGCTTGAGAGTAGCAGGCTTGTTAGAAGGAGCCTCATAACCAGGTATTTAGCCCAGCTGAAGAGGCAGAGGTTTCAAGAGGAGCTTGAGGAGCTAGAGAGAAAGCTTCTACACCTTGAGGAAGAGGAGCGGGCTCTCATGGAGAGACGCTCGGCAGCAGTGAAGAACGTTGAAGCTCTCACCGCCGAGAGGCATGAGGTCTCTGCAGAGCTCAGGGAAGTTGAGGCAGAGCTGCTCAGGATTCAGAATAGGCTGAATGAGCTGAGACCGAAGACGCTGGAGCGAGGAACCTCCTTGGAGTCTCTTAGGGCTTCCATCAGGAGCGAGGGGTCAAGATACATCTCCTTCAGGAAGGGCTCATCTGAGGTTGAAGCGAAGATCCAAGCCATCAACGCCGAGGCCACGAGTCTCGAGAAAGAGTATCGAGAGGCGGGTCAAGAATACTCACAACTCTCGTCAAGGCTGAGTGAGTTGGGGAAGAGGTTGGCGGAGCTGAACGATAGGCGTGGCGAGGCTCTGAAGACTCTGACAAGCTGGAGGGAGGAGCTTGAAGAGTTAGAGAGGAATAGACTATCGATGATGAGGGAGGTGAGCCAGTTACAAGGAAGCATAGAGTTGGTCGAGCAGAAGGCCGGTAACACGGCTCAGAGAATCTCAGAGCTGGAAAATGAGCTGGAAAAAATCAGCGGAGAAAGAGGTGTGGTCGAGAACGAGCTTGAAGAGCACAGGTTAAGGGTAGAGACACTCAACGAAAACTTGAGGAGACTTGGTGAAGAAAGAGAGAGCTTGAAACAGAGAATACAGTCGCTCGAGGAGAGGCGGAGAAGGGTGAAAGGCATGATAGAGGAGTTGACAAGGATTAGGGCTGAGATCGACGGCGTCTTGGAGAGCCTTAGCCCCCGTTCAGGCGAGGGTGAGAAGTCCTCGAAGGAAGCTATTGGAGGACACCCGCCTAAGCTAAGGGACTTGCTGCGGGGCTCTGAGGTACAGTCTCTACTCCTGTCAGCTTATCTCGAGGGATTGGGTGAGGCTCTGATTGTCGAAAGCGATAAAACTGCCCTGGCCCTCGCTGAGCTCGCAGCCAGCCGCGGCTTAGATCTCTCGATAGTGAGCTTAGAGTCAAGTGATTCCTCACCAATCCACGGCAAAGAATGCGTCGCGTGCAGACTCGGGCTGAAAAACCCCCTACTGCGCCAAGTTCTCCACTCGATACTTCCAGGCTACGAGCTGCTCGAAGACGGAGACTTCAGGAAGGGGCAGCCCGCAATAAGCCAGAGCGGGGTGCAGTTCAACGGATATGGACATTTTCGGGCCCTCCCCAAAATCGGCAAGAAGAGTAGGCTGGAAAAGATGCTCTCAGAGGTTCTCCAAGCCCTAGAAACTGTGTCTCGGATTGATGGAGAGAATGACAGGGAGTTGGAGAGTCTGGAGGTGATGCTGAGCCGCTTGGAGGAGAAGAGGGTGGGTTACGAGGCGGAGAGGAGAGAGATAATGGCTGGCGCGTCTAGGCTTGAGGCAAGACTATTAGAATTAGAAAAGGCGGCTAACAGAATCAAAGACGAACTTGAGACTCTGAGACGTGTGCTCAGCGGCCTCACCTTGACCAAAGAGCGGCTATTGCAGGAGCTAGAGGCGGCAAAGAAGAAGCTCGAGGAGGCCAAACCGCCAGACAAAGACATAGGCACAGATGAGCTGGAGGCAGAGATAGCTCATCTCAACTCCGAGATCAACTCTCTGGAGAGAGCGATAGGCGAGGAGAGCTTTAGAGCCCGGGGGCTGGCCCAGAGGCTTGAGCAGATAAAGGCGCGAAGAAGAGAACTTGATTCAAGCGTTGAGAGGCTGAAAATCGAGGCTGAGAGGCTTAGGAGCGATGCTGAGGCATCTGGCCGGAGGCTGCGAGAGCTTGCGCGGACATACCTCGAGGTCTGGAAAAGGGAGTCTGAGAGCAGGGTCGAGGCAGAGGCCCTGTCGAGGAGGAGCTCTCAGTTACTACACACCAAGAACGAGCTTGTTGAGAGGCTGACCCTGCTTGAGGAGAGGCTGGAGGCTACGAGGTCTGAGCTCCTCTCGCTTGAGACGCAGGCTAGGTCTCTCGCCGTCGCTAGGGTTGAGCTCACTATGGGTAGAAAATCAATTCTCGATAGGCTTTCCAGCATGTCTGAGCAGCCGATTGACGACCTGTCTCTTCTACCAAAGGAGGTTCTGGAAAATGTTGGCGCTGAGCTCCAGAAGGAGCTCGCCTCTGTCGAGATGGTGAACCAGCTGGCCCCTGTCCAGTATTCTGAGTTGATAGTGGAGTTTAGGGGCCGCTCAGAGGGGGTGGCGACACTTGAAAGTGAGAGGAAAAGGATATTGGAGATCATCGAGTCCTTAGACGCGAAGAAGCTTGAGGTCTTTATGAGGACTTTTAGGAAGGTCTCTGAGGACTTTGGCAAATACTTCACCGCCCTTACGGGTGGGAATGGGTGGCTGGAGTTTTCATACCCGGAGAACCCATTAGAGTCGGGCGTAGAAATGTACGTGGCCTTTCCGGGGAAATCAGCTATGCCGTCAAGGAGCATCAGCGGTGGCGAGAAGTCCGTCTCAGCCGTCGCGCTCCTCATGGCCTTCCAAGGCCTCACGCCAGCAGACTTCCTAATCATGGATGAGGTTGACGCTCACATGGATGCAAACTATAGCAGAAACCTGGCAGAGCTTCTAAAAGAGTCCTCGAAGAGGTCTCAAGTCATAGCGGTGAGCCTCAAAGACGTGATAGCCGAAAAAGCTGACCAGCTCATCGGAGTCTATAATCAGGAGGGTGAGTCAAGAGTTGTTGTCACGAGACTCGAGGATAATCAGGCCTGAGGAGCTCGATTGGCGCGTACTTCTGGCCGCTCACCTCCTCAACAAGTCCCACATTCTCAGGCTTAACCTCCTTAAGCTGCTCGAGTCTCTTCGCGATGTGGTGGCATCAAACCAGCTCTCGCTTCCTCAAGAAGGAATAGCCATCTGGGGCGCGGCATACATCCATAGGGTTAGATCGGAGAACCTGTTTCAGTCCGTTAGAGAGCGTGATGAGAGGCCGAAGCCAAATCTATTCATCCCCCCAACCATCGAGATACCTGTCAAGCCGGGAATGCTGGCGACCACGATCCTCGAGATAGTTAGCGCGCTGAGGACCGTCCTTAACTCGTCAAACACCATGCAGGCCACGGCTAAGGCTCTTCAACTGGACATCAACTTGGACCGCTACCTAGTGAAGATCGAGGAGGAGCTGGAGGAGTTCATTAGGTTCTTGGACAGCATGCTGGAGGGCGTGGAGGCTCTTCCTCTAGCTGAGTTGTTCAGGGGTGTTGAGAGGCTTGAAGCTGCTAGGAGATTTATCCTGCTCTTGATCGCAGCCGGTAGGGGGGCCTTTGAGCTGATAGTCGACGAGGAGAGTGGCAACATCTTAGTGAGGGGGAGACGCAGAGATGTCCAGAGAGAATAGGCGCGAACAGCTAGGCAGGAGGGAGACTGTGGCGAAGACTATTATCGAGGCCGCGCTCTTTCTCAGCGACCGCCCCCTGCCCATGGACAAGCTCAGGTCTCTCTCAGGTTTGAGGAAGAGAGAGAAGGTGGAGGCTATCTTGGAGGAGCTCAGGAAAGAGTATGAAGAATCTGGAAGAGCATTCACAATCTCGAGGTTCCGAGGAGAGAAATACATGATGCATGTAAAGCCTGAGTGGCTGGTTCTGGTGAAGCGTCACGTCAGCAAGAATATCCTGAGCATCGGAGTCCTCAGAACCCTGTCCTTCATAGCCTACCATCAGCCAGTTGATAAGGCGACAGTCGCAGCTGTCAGGGGGGGCAGGTCTTATTCACAGATCCGGGAGCTTCTTGAGAGGGGGCTGGTGGAGGTTGAAAAGAAGGGGCGCTTAACTCTGCTCAGAACCTCGAAGCTATTCGCAGAGCTGGTGGGTGTTGAGGATAACCCCGCCGTCATCAGGAAGAAGTTACAGGAGTTGATGCAGCCCCCTGAGAAAGGGGTGACGCAGGAGACAGACACCTCTTAATGAGGATACATCTATCAAGCAGCGCCAAGATAAAGACTATGGGAGGGGCAGATTGTCAAACCCGCAGGCACGATTCCTAGTCCGCATCCCCATAGATAGACTCCCCATCCTAATAGGGACGGGCGGAAGCGTAAAGAGAGAGATCGAGAAGAGGCTTGGAGTTAAGTTAGCGGTAGACTCGAATGAAGGCCTAGTCGAGATCACCCCTAAAGATGAGGCTCCCGGCCGATGGGACCCTACAAACCTCTTCAAGGCGAGAGACATTGTAGAGGCTATAGGGCTTGGCTTCAGTCCTGAGAGAGCCAAACGGCTAATGGAGGACGACGCGGTCTTATCGGTGGTAGATCTTAGTCAATACACCTCCAAGGACAAGGAGGATAACATGAGAATCAAAGCTAGAATTATCGGGAGCGGAGGCAAGACCAGAAGAATAATTGAGGAGACAGCCCACGTATACGTCTCGGTGGGGCGTGACACGGTTGGCATTATAGGGCATGTCGAGGATGTGGATGCTGCTAGGCAGGCGGTTGAGATGCTGATCAACGGTGCAACCCACAACAGCGTTTACAAGTTTTTAGACAGCTACGCACAGAGGAGAAAGTTTAGAAGGCTGTATTAAAATCAGCTCCAAAAATAGGGTCAACCAAGGACAGCTGCCATCCTGCCGGTATTATGCCTATTCGCCTATCCTATTAGTCTATTAAGAGGTTTGAACAATTTACTTCAGATGGTGGAGGTAAAGTTTGAGCAGATCTCTCCAGCGGACTTCTTCTACAGGAACAGGGACATAGCGGGGTTCAGCAGCCCCGCCCGCTCAATATACATGAGCATAAGGGAGCTTGTGGAGAACTCTCTCGACGCCTGCGAGATTGGTAAGATTCTTCCCGAGATAAGTGTAGAGCTTTCGTCTGAGGGAGAAGTCGGTAATAGCGGCACTGAGATATACAGGCTCATTGTGCGGGATAACGGAATAGGTGTCGATGGTGACTATATTCCGAAGGCATTCGGCACTGTTCTCTATGGCAGCAAGTATGGCTTCAAGCAGTCGAGGGGGACGTTCGGCGTAGGAGGAACAATGGCCCTGCTTTATGGGCAGATAACTACTAACAGGGCGTTTAAAATCATCTCATCGAGAGGAGGCCAGAAGATTTACGAATACGAAATGATGATAGACATCGTCAACAATACACCGCGCATAATCAATAAGAAGGCCCAAGATAACAAAAATGGTTGGCGGGGAACCATCATTGACTTCACCTTGGAGGCAGACTACAGCACAAGCAAGTCAAAGATAATAGAGTATCTGAAAATGACTGCACTCATCAACCCTCATGCCAGCATCTCTTTCATCGATCCTAAAGGGAGGTTCTACTTCTTTGGAAGAGTCACAGATCAGGTTCCGGAGCCTCCTAAGGAGGCGAAGCCCCACCCTCAGGGAGTAGACTCGGAGACAGTTAGCAGGATTGCCTCGGACACGAGGGCGAGAACTGTGTTGAGGATGATTATAGAGGAGTTTCAGAGGGTGGGGGGGAAGACCGCACTAGAAATATTGAAGAACGCTAACATTGACCCTGACACCAAGCCCTCGGAGCTGACACACGAGCAGATAGCCTCGCTTGTCAGCGCCATGAGAAGCTATCAGGGCTTTAGGGCTCCGGATACAGGCTCTTTGTCACCTGTGGGTGTCTCTTTTCTTGAAGCCGGTGTAAAGTCGCTCCTCAAGCCTGACTTCTACCACATAGTTCAGAGGCCGCCGACGAGCTACTCTGGAATACCTTTCATTGTCGAGGTCGCTATCGCTTGGGGTGGAGCCATAGAGCCCTCAGAGGAGATACATCTTTGGCGATTCGCCAACAAGATTCCACTGCTTTACGACGAGAGGGCCGATGTTTCATGGAAAGTCGTCTCAGAGAGGATTGACTGGGCAGCTTATAAAGTTCCAAAGATTGCGCCCCTTTCAGTGATAACTAGCATCTGCTCCCCCAAGATCCCTTACAAGACCGTGGGAAAAGAGGCTGTCGCAGATAGGCCGGAGATCGAGAGGGAGCTTACACTCGCAATAAGAGAGTGTGCTAGACATCTCCGGCTTTATTTGAGTAAGCTGGAGAAGAGGGAGGCGGCTAAAAAGAGGCTGAATATCTACGCAAAATATCTCCCCAAAATAGCGAGGTTCTCTTCGGAGCTAGCCGACCAGAAACCCCCCGACATAATGCCGCTGCTAAAGAGGCTGGGCATAACGGATGACATGCTGGCTGAGGCCGCTAAGCTGGAGTCTGAGGAGGAGCAACTCCCCCAGACGCCCGCCGCATAACCAGTAAAGAGAGCCGAGACGGTATCGTCTTGGGACCGGCCTCTGAGGTTAAAAAGCTCTTGGGCTGGGAAGGTGAGCCTCAGAGAGATTCGAGGCTGGGGTGAACACCGTCTTGACGTATATCTATCACGGCACAGTATCCGTCCTTCGCAGGCCCTGCGTTGACGATAGCTGTATCCCCAATGTATGAGATGCTCCGCGCCTCATGAACATGTCCACAGCTCACCAAAAGAGGCTTGTCCCGCTCAACGAGCCTCCTAATCACGTGGCTTCCGAGGTCCAGCCCCGCCCTCGCACGCCCCGCGTCCACGCCTGCTGGCGGGTTATGTGAGACAAGTATCCACTTAGAAAGGCCCTCTTTGACTACGCCGGAGAGTATTCTCTCCACTTCTTTCTCCTCAAACTCTATCCATGTACCCCTGTGAGGAGTAATCAAGCTTCCTCCGATGCCGATGAAGACCAGGCCTTCTAAGTGGTGGGTCTTTGCGTGAATGTTGACTATTTTCTCGCTGGCAGGGTTGTAACTCAAGAGCTGGGGAGGGTCACAGTTGCCTGGCACGAATAAAACCGGAGTCCCAGCACCCTCCTCTATTATGGTGAGGATTCCCTCAGCCTCTTGGACTGTTCCAAAATTCGTAATGTCGCCGACCACCAAGACGAGGTCTGCACCCACATCCCTCGCCTTTTCACCCACCACCTCGGTGCTCCTTATTGAGCCGTGAATATCGCTTACTTGGAGCAGCTTCACAGTTTTCCTAAAACCACTATCGATGTATTAAGGATAATCTGCGGCTGAAGGCTTCCGGCTCATACTCGAGTAAGGCATCCAGTGCCAGTTTCTTTAACCCAGTCTTGAGGCATCTATAGACCGTGGACTTGGAGAGCCCTAGTGCTGAGGACAGCTCTGAGAGCGTGCACTCCCTAGGAGTATTCAGGTATCCCGTGCGGATGGCCGCCAGCAGCACGTTGAACTGCTTCTTGGTCAGCCCTCGAGGAATCTTCATGTCCGCCTCCTCAACCACTTCCACAGTCCTACCCGCAGCGGCTAAACGCTCAATAATCTTCTTCGCCACCCTAGGCCCCGGGGTCAGAAGGCTGAAGAAGACCCCAACACCAGGTATGTAGATTGCCTGCCTCGGTACGCATGGGGAGTTGCAGAAGACCCTGCAGGCGGTGCAGCTAGGTGCCTCGATGAGAAGAAGGCCGCCCGATAACTTATATACGGAGGCGCCTGAAAGATTCAGCCGCCTCCTACCCTTACCCAGAGAGGGCTGCAAAATGTGGGTCGATCTCTTCTCCCCGCACTTCACAAATCGGAAAACCCCCTCAACCACCCCGTTCTCGAGGAGACTGCAAACTTTGCAGTCAGTATTCCGTATCAATATCAGAGACCTGATTGGGGTCGGCGCCATCTTTTCTACCCCTTTATATGGGGCGCGGTATTTATACAGGGCTGGAGGATGGCCTGCATACAAAATCATGCATCTCTACTCAGCCGAGGCCCCCTACTATGCAACAGGGTTGCCCATCCCCGTTAATGCTACGCCCCTATACTAGCTAGTTGAGTTGAGCATGCGGGCAGTCGCATCATCTTTTGCACCGTTAGCGAGCATCCTAATCCTTTACGCGTTCATCATCAACACTGCTGCAGCAACCCCGACAATAGTATACGCCGACGTGCCCGGCAACCCGCCACCAGGAGCAGAGCCGAATAAGAGGTTCCTCTTGATAACCGATGAGACAGACGTCCTGATAGATGACGGCGTCGTCTTCAAGGCTTGGACCTTCAACGGAACTGTACCAGGGCCTCTCATCTATGTCGAGGAGGGCGACGTAGTTGAGATAACCATCAAGAACGAGGGCAAATACACTCACGGAGCATCGATTCATGCGGCGAACACGCAGACATCCATGTTCGTTGGGAGCGTGGCACCAGGCGAGGCCAAGTCGGTGTTATTCAAGGCAGACTTCCCTGGCATTTACATGTATCACTGCGCCCCGGGTGGCCACGGCATATTGACCCACACGATGGCTGGCATGTATGGAATGATAGTGGTTGAGCCCAAGAGTGTAAAATACATGCTTGAGGAGGAGCTGGGGAGAGAGCCAGACCTGAAGGTTTTCCTCGTCCAACACGAGATTTACCTCAATGGGAAAGACTTCGTCGATGGAAAGCCCGTCTACGTGCTTTTCAACGGAAGAGTCTTTAGGTATCTGACAGACCCGATAAGGGCGCGGCCTGGAGACTACGTCAGGTTTTATTTCCTGAATGTGGGGCCAAACCTTGTATCCAGCTTCCACGCGGTAGGCGGCATCTGGGAGTATGTCTACCATGGCGGGAACCCCAGAAACGTTGAGCGAGGTCTCCAAACCGTGGTTGTAGGCCCGACTGACTCTTACGTCATTGAGTGGCGTGTTCCCGCCGAGGGGAACTTCCTACTCGTTACACATGCCTTTGGTACACAGACATTAAAAGGCGCGGCCGGTTACATCTCGTCGAAGGTTGACCAAGAGCGGTCGAGCATCGTTCTGCCTAACGGCCCACCCCCCACAGAGGCAAGGTTGGTGAAGCGCGTCATCGCGCCTTTCGAGCCCACTCAAGAAGAACGAGGGGAAGCCCAAACATTCTACCCGGGCACAACCGTTGTGATAAGAATAATCGGTAACAGCTTTTACCCAAAGGCTGCGAAGATCCCTGTGGGGTCAAAAGTGACGTGGGTGAACGAAGATGTCTTGAGCATCGGATCCGGCGAGGTCACGGGGCAACATAATGTGGCCGCGGTCTCCGGACCGGAGACTTTCGCCTCGGAGCTCTTGAAGAATGCTGAGAGCTACACCATCTCCCTAGCTAAGGAAGGCAACTACAGCTATATCTGCGGCATCCACCCATATATGAAGGGCGAGCTGGTTGTGTATAGGGCCTCCATGTTTGGAGGCGGCGGAGGAGCCTCGGTGGACCTCACAGCGTTGCTGGCGTTTCTCATAGGGATCGGGGTCATTATCTCGGCTGCGGCAATCCAAAGTAGACGGCCAAGACCCTCATGAAAATTAAAATTCAGCTGGCTGTACTCGTGACCATTCTTACGGGGCTAGCATTTTTCTTTTCACAATACTTTCAGACAGGCACTCAACTTGAGAGAGGGTTAGTCTCTGTCTCAGGCGGCAGGCCCCTCCCAGACTTCACGCTGGTTGACCAGCGGAATGAAAGTTTCAGCCTCGAGAACGTGAGGGGGAGGCCTGTGATATTGTTCTTCGGCTACACCAATTGTCCCGATGTCTGTCCTCTGGCTATGAGGAAGATCTCAGAGTCTTTAAAGGCCCTGCCGAGGCCTGGTGCCTCCTTCGCCGTTATCTTCATCACGGTTGACCCGGTCCGAGACGTTCCTGAGAGGCTTGCGGAGTGGGTGGCGAGATACTATCCGGACACAATTGCTTTGACAGGCGATATTGAGGAGTTGAGAAGGGTTTGGAGCCTCTATGGGGCTGCGAGGTCCGAGGATTATGAAGCCGTCTCATCGAGTGGAGAAACCTACTATGTTAGCCACAGCGCTGTGATATATGTCGCCGACAGAAACCACATCCTCAGATACATATTGACTCCCGAGATGACCGTCGAAGAGATAAGAGATACCCTGTCCATGGTTTTGAGGCAGTAGAGGCATCTGTACCTTCCGCTCTCATTTCAGCGCTAGCCCACACAGCGCTCACCATTCCTTTATCTGTCTCCGGACTAATAAACGGGTTAAAATATAGACGCCTCGCCAACTTCTATTGATGCTTGAGGCGTGGCTTATCTGGCTGCTACCTTTGACTGCGGCCTTCGCGGTGCCCGGGCTAATGCGTCTCTCGAGGCGCATTGGAGAAATTTTCGCCGTAGCCGTGGTCGCTATTACCGCCTTTCTCACGCTCCAATTCATCCCGAGAGTATCTGGTGGAAACACCATCCTCGTCAGGGCTGAGTGGATTAGTCTTCCCGGCGGCTCCATCGGCCTCGGAGTTCTGCTTGACCCTCTTTCCGTGATAATGGCCTCGATAGCGACGGGGATAGGCACCCTGATCATGGTTTACTCCATTGGCTACATGGCCCATGAAGAGGGGGTTGGGCGATTCTTCTTCTTCATGACGCTCTTCATAGGCGGGATGGTCCTACTCGTCACATCCTCAAATCTTATCGGACTCTATATCGGCTGGGAGATAGTAGGGATATGTAGCTATGCCCTCATAGGCCACTACGTTCAGAGGAGAGAGGCGAGGGAGGCCGCGATAAAGGCTTTCGTAACAACAAGGGTTGGAGACATCCTACTCCTCGCCTCAATTCTGCTCACATACGCCACATTCAACACGTTCGAGTTCACTGAGCTCAGACACATCGCAGAGCAGAGACTATCGACGGGGGCTCTCGACCCGCGGTTCCTGACACTAATACTTCTGCTCGCATTTGGGGGGGCGGTGGGTAAGTCGGCCCAGTTCCCCCTCCACGTTTGGTTGCCGGACGCCATGGAGGGGCCCACACCTGTATCCGCGCTCATCCACGCCGCAACGATGGTGAAGGCGGGAGTCTACCTGGTCTCGCGGTACAGCTTCACGATAGTCCCATTCGAGCATTTCACACCCGCTCAGCTCTCAGACTGGCTGACGACTATCGCGATGATAGGCGGATTCACCGCCCTCTTCTCAGCTAGCATGGGCCTAGTAACGAACGACATCAAACGAGTGATAGCTTACTCGACAATCAGTCAGCTCGCGCTCATGTTTACTGCTTTGGGGGTCGGCACCGCTATCGGCTGGTTCGGAGGAGTCTTTCACCTCCTCAGCCACTCCATCTTCAAGGCCCTCTTGTTCCTAGCATCTGGGTGCGTCATACACTTTGTTGGGACAAATAATATCGACGAGATGGGCGGGCTCAGAAGATACATGCCAATCACATTCTATACATCGATGATTGGTGTTCTGTCTCTATCAGGGATTCCGCCCTTTAACGGATTCTTCAGCAAGGACATAGTGCTCGGCGCCCTTATAGAGAGCGGCGCCTGGCTTCCGCTCCTACTCGTGGCCTCGGCCTCTATTCTCACGGTGATCTATAGCTTCAGATGGCTCAGCAAAATATTCCTAGGTGCGCAGAAAACGAACCCAACACATCATGGCCACGGCGAGGCACCGAAAACCATGACCGCGCCCCTGATAGTCCTCGCAGCCCTAACACTGACAGGCCTACCGCCCCTCGAGGCTGAGCTCCACCACTACATAGGGTTGCACGAGGAGGTCAAAGTCCCAGCAACGACTTACTTACTCTCAGCGGGGATAATCTCCGCCGGCCTCTTAATCGCATACCTATTCTACATCAGGCGGCTCGTCAGTCCAGAATTGGCGAGAAGCGGGCCAATTCTGGGAGCGATACACTCATTGGTCGAGAACAGATACTACATAGACTCTATCTATAAGGCCATATTTGTTGACGGCTTCTCCAAGATGTCGGCGGCTCTGAGAAGGGGGGTGGAGGAGAGGGTGATAGACGGGATAAACTACGCCTCCGCTAAGGGATTCCAAAGGCTCGTGGAAATTATCCGATACCTCCAAACCGGCAGCAGCAACATAAACATCAGCGGAGTAGCAGTAGGCATGGTCATCCTACTCTTCTACCTCCTCATGAGACTCTCGGGAATTCTCTAGCTAAACTAAACATTATATAGGCGGGGGCGCGAGATACTCGATAGATGGGAGTCAGACAATTTGCGAAGTCGGTCCTAGTAGTGTTGAGAGTGTCCCAGAAGCCGAGCAAGGAGACCTACACAGTCTTAGGCAGAATCGTCCTCATAGGGATATTTCTCCTTGGAGCCATCTCATTCCTGATTAGGTTTCTGATGCTGGTATTTCAGGGTGGAGCCCTTTGAGCCAGCAGGAGAAGAAATACCAGATATTCGCGATCAGGACAACCGTTGGGCAGGAGAAGAACGTCGCGAGACTCTTGATGAACAGGATAGACGAATCTTCAGACGAGATCTCCTCGATATTCATCCTCCCCATGATTAAGGGGTACGTCTTTGTAGAGGGTGTGGACAAAGACAAGGTTGCGCTTGTGACTCAGGGCGTCATGCACGTCAAATCGAAACCTGTAACAGCTGTAACCATAGATGAGTTGAAAGACCACATAGTTGAGCGGCCAGTCATCGAGACAATCAATGAGGGGGCCCTGGTGGAGGTTATAGCGGGCCCTCTGAGGGGAGTGACAGGCAAAGTCCTACGCGTGGACAGGCAGAAGAACTTGGTGACCATCGAGCTCATAGAGAGCACTTATCCACTCCCCATCTCAGTTCCTGCGCGGCACCTCCGCCCAGCCCAGCAGAGGTAAGGGCTTGAGAGGCTCTTGGCTTGGCCTCGTAGCAGGTATTTATTGAGGGCGAGGCTTAAGGAGCTATTGTGCCTGAGAGAACCTACAAGTTCTTGGTTGAGGGTGGCAGAGCTACCGCTGGCCCGCCAATAGGGCCGGCCCTCACGCCCCTGGGAATAAACGTCCTTCAACTCATCGAGGAGATCAATCGGAAGACAGCAGAGTTCAGGGGGATGCCTGTAACTGTCATCGTCAGGGTGGACGCGGAGACTAAGCAGTTTACCGTCGAGGTCGGCCTTCCCAGCACCGTCGCCCTGATAGCCAGGGAGCTGGGGATTGAGAAGGGGTCCGGGGCTGCGGGGAAGGACGCTGTAGGGGACTTATCGCTGGAGAGCCTCTTAAAGATAACGAAGCTGAAGATGTCTCAGCTTAGGTCGAAGAGTCTGAAGGCCGCGGCTCTTACCGTGGCCGGGACCTGCGTAAGCATGGGCGTCACCATAGATGGTAAGAATCCGAAAGATTTCATCCGTGAGCTAATGAGTGGGGAGTACGACGAGCTGTTCTCTGAGTCTATCTCCGCCTCTCAGGCCTAATCTCCACAGGCGGGCTCATACTCAGCTTCAAGACCACCGACTTAACATTTCCCCACCCGTTCTCCAGCTTCGAGACAACCCTCTCAATCACTGCTCTAGCGTTCTCCAACAGCTGCCCAGCGCCCATGTCCTCTGTCCCTACAACGCACATCACTTGAGGAACCTTCCTCACCCTTGCCACGACACTCCTCTTATATCTTGCCGCGATTTCGTTAATGTCCACGTTCGCCGGTATAGGTGTTGGCGCCTTACCTACGCCGCCCAAAGCAGCGCCGAGAGCCCTCGCCACCACAGGCACCAGCTGAGGCTCGACGAGGAAAAAGTCGTATTGTCTGACGAGCTTCTTGGCAGCCTTCTTATTCCCGATAAGCGCCTCGATCTCCTGCCTCTCGAAGACCCTGTCCACACTCGGCGACCTAGTTGCCCTTAGTGCTAGCTCGCCCGTCGCCACCACGGCTATCCTATTAGCCGCGCCACCCAGCCCGTGAGGAAGCTCCACGACCTCGCTGAAACGCTTCTCAGGCTTGCTCACGTCAATGTCCCTAAGATTTATCACGAGCTCCACAGACTGCTTAAACCCCCTCTCCACCCTCTTATTGAGCGCCTCGCGAATGCCTTTATCCAGCTCCAACGCTGCGGACATCTGGGTTTAAAAAGGATGGGCTGTTTATATGTTTAGTCTCGTTATGTGAGGAGAGGGGCGAGTGTGGCTTATATCTTGAGCAGGATGGAGGGTGTGGCTTTTGAGCGAAGCTTGGTGCTTTCGCCTTCGTGTAGCCAGGTCATCCAGCATAGCTCAACCGGCCTCACACCCATCTCTGCAGCGACTTTGGATACGGTCTTGATGAAGTCGAGGTCTCTCCAGACTGGTTGGAATCCGGCCTCAGCTAGAAGCCTGTTCATCACCCGCTTCACCACTCTGTCAGGCATGACTGTGTCGACGCCACCCATCATCCTCAGATACTGGTAGGTTACCAGCCCCACACCTTTCAGCGAGCCGACGGGGTCGAGCCTCCACTTCTCAAGGTCTGAGAGCGCGGCCCAGTTTCTCAGGGCCTCCCGGTCTTCCTCTCCGAAGCATTTGAGAGAGGCTGCCACTTCTCTGGCTACTCTCCAGCACCTCTCGTTTCTGAGAAGGGGGAGAGCAGAGCCTATGTCTAGCCTGCTTAGTTTGATGAGAGAGTCGTAGACCCCTTTTTCCACAAACCTCTCCGAGAATTGCATGATCTTGGGAACAACCGCAGTGAAGTAGTTTAGGCCGCTGGATGTCAGGGCGGCGTCGACGACCATGAGAACGACGCTTCCGCCCCAGCGCATCGTATTTAGGCATCGGTCACAGAATTCTCCCAGCTCGGGCATGCTGTTAAGGATGACGTGAACCCGTCTCCGGAGAGCCTCTATGTCTCCCACTTTCCGAGTTGAGGAGGCGCCTGGATGCAATTTAAATAGTTGGCTCGGACTGATTAATCCAAAGTCATGGCTACCGCTGGTTTAATTCTGAAGGCAAGGGAGATCAAGGCTAAGCGTATCGCGGAGCTGGTGGAGCTCTTTAAGGGGTATAGGGTGGTGGGCGTTGTGGACCTCTTCAAGTCCTCTGCAGACTTAATCCACCTCTTCAGACACAAGCTAAGGGGGCAGGTAATCATAACGGTGGCTAAGAAGACCCTGATTGTTAAGGCGGCCAGACAGGCAGGTCGAGAAAAGATCGCCGAATATCTTGAGGGGCACAGGCGACCCATGGCACTGATATTCACGAACATGAACCCGTTCCTCCTCAAGTTGGAGCTGGATAAGAGCCGGGTCTTAGCCCCTCCCCGGCCCAACGAGGTAGCAGAGATAGACGTTGTTATACCACCGATCAACACGGGGCTGCAGCCCGGCCCGATTCTCTCCGAGTTCGGCAAGATGAAGATTCCCACCAGAATAGAGGGCGGGACCATCTGGATTGCTAGGGAGACAACCGTGGCTAAAAAGGGTGACACGATTCAACCACCCCTCGCCTCACTCCTCGCCAAACTCGAGATCGGGGCAGTATACAGGACCGTGTCTCTCCTCTTAACGTTCGACCGGGAATCAGTGATCACGGCTGATCAGCTTCAGATCGACTTGGAGGGTACTAGGAAGATGTTGTCCGACGCCCACTCACTATCTCTGGCTCTGGCGGCGGAGATAGGATACGCTACTCCCGAGACGATTGTGCCCATCCTCGTCAAGGCCCACTTCTCAGCGCGCGCACTTTCCCTAGCAGCCGGATATCCGATACCCGAGAACGTGAGCGAGCTTCTTGCGCGAGCAGCGTCGCAGGCAGCGGCCCTTCAAAAGGCTATAGACTCTCGAGCAGCCGCCTAAACTCCCCGTAAATCTCTCTAGGATCCCGTGCAGAAGTCTCGAAGACAGCCACCTCCTCGTTAACGACTCTCAGACTGCTCGCTCCCAACCTCTCTGCGGCTAGCTTGGGAGTCAGTCCAAGCCTTGAAAGGTGCCGGTTCAACCCCACCGCGGCGACGATGCCGGTCTTCGACCTCCCGACTACCAGTGATGCGGCCGGGGCGTTGTGTCTTACCGCCTCGCTTGCCAGCGCTGCGAAGTAGGCGTCGTCAACGACTGGGCGGAAGTCGAAGATTAGGCGCACGTTCCCTATCATCTCCTCTTTCTGATAACTCTTGGAGAAGCTCCAGATTTTTGCAGCCATGCCCGCCACCGCGGTCTCAAGGCTCTTAAACCGGTCTGGCTGCTCTCGTTCAAGCTTCTCAAACTCTCTGAGAACGGACTCCTGATAGCCCTCAATGAGTTTTGAGTATCCCAGCTTGAGCTGTCTCAGCGCCCTCTCAACCAGCTCCACTCTCCTCTGGAGCTGAGTTATTGTCTCGGATATCTGTTTGTGTGCCGCGGCACCTGCTGCGAAGACGAGCCTGACGACGCCGTCCTGAATCCTCTCGACCTTAAGTATCTTGATGAGGCCTACCTCGGCTGTGTTGGCGCAGTGGGTGCCGCCGCAGGCCTCAGCGTCCCATCCGGGGATCTCGACGACCCTGACCTCTCCCAGAGGAGCCTCGCCGCCTTGGTAGAGTGTGAAGCCGTATCTCTCTTCCGCGGTGCTTCGGGGCAGCCACATAACTTTGACGGGCAGCCTCCTTGCTACCACCTCGTTAGCCAGCCTCTCGATCCTCTCTACATCCTCTTGAGTCAGCGGCTTGTGATGACTGACGTCTAAACGTGCCGCCTCGGCCTCCTTCTTCGCTCCCATCTGCCAGGCATGTCTCCCCAGAGCCCTTCTGACTGAGCCGATTAGGATGTGGGTCGCGGTGTGGTGCCTCATGATGTTTAGACGGCGCTCTATGTCGACTTGGCCCTGGACAGTTTCGCCCACGGGGGGCGCCTCGCCACCGACGAAATGAATAATCACTCCGTCTAAGATTTGGGTGTCCGTGACGCGCGCCTCCCCTCGACTCCACCTCAAGACTCCTGTATCACCTACCTGTCCACCGCCCTCTGGATAAAACAGCGTTCTATTCAGGACCACTAGGCCGTTGCTCGAGGCGAGAACCTTGGCCTCAAAGCTCGAGGCGTAAGGGTCCTCATAGTAAAGCTTCTCGGTCTTTGGTAGCCCCCCGGCCACCTGGAGAGCGCCGGCAACCCAGTTCTCCTCCCCCCTCTCCCTTGACGCCTCGATGTGGCGGCTGATCATGAGCTCCTCAACCTCCTCGATGCTCGGAGTCTCGAGCTCCATGGCTCGCGCTTTAGAGATCACTAGGTCGGGGGTCAGCCCTCTCTCTTCGTAGATTCGAGCTACGCTTTCGCTTGTGAGGGGCTTATTGCTCCTCTTCATCTCAGAGAGCTCCCGCTCGAGCTGTGACAATCCGCGGCTAACTGACTCCTTGAACCTCCTGACCTCGTGACTCGCAAGCTCCAGAATCTCTTCCCTCATCTCTCTGAGCCTTGGGAAGTCCCTCCCCCAAATCTCCACCTGCAGCGACACCAGCTCGGGAAGGGCGTCTCCCCTACCCATGATCTCCAGTATCCTCTGAGACTTCCGGAGTAGCAGCCTGGCCAGGTATCCGACTTTTGAGTTGGATGGCACTACTCCGTCGGCCAGTATGAAGGCTATGGATTTTGTATGGTCTAAGAGCTTGTAGACCTGTTCAAGCCTTTCCAACGCAGGCAGTATATAGTCGAGGTTCACTCCTGCCAGCTTCGCGGCCTGGTGCCTGGCTTCTCTCGGGCCAAATCCCGGGCTAGGCTGAATCCACGCGGAGTAGCGCGCATATCTCGCAAAGGCCTCTGAGTTGAGCTCGGGTATCTCGATGATGCTCGAAACCTTGTCCATGATGCTGGAGTAAATCACTTGGAAGGCAGAGGGTGTTCCTTGAGAGAGCCAGGCATACCTCTCAACCCCATATCCCGTGTCTACTGTTCTTACTGGCAGCTCCTCGAGAGTGTCGTTTAAGACCCTGTAGCTCATAAAGACGAGCGTCGCTACCTCGAGGCCGCTGTGAATAACCTCGTAACAAGGTCCAGCGTTTCCTCCGCCAGCCCAGATACCCTCCTTGAAGACAATCTCCTCCGCCCTCAGCCCCAACCCCTCCATGAACTCTAGGCAGAGCTCGACCGTCCTGTCCTTCCAGTAAACGTCCCTGCCCGGGAAGTTGAATGCGTGCGCGCCACCCATCTCGAAAATAGTGAGGTGCCGACCTAGAGTTGGGCCGACCTTTTCGATATCAACCATCCTGATGCAAGGCTGGCTGACGACGAGCGGGTTGGCCGGAGGCTCCGAGGCACCCGACGTTACGTGGGGCTGAAAATCGACTATGCTCGCTGAGACGAGGTAAAGGTCCTTTCTCCAGCGGGGGACGACGGGGTAAGGTGCGACTCTTCTGTGATCTTTACTCTCGAAGAAGCTGAGAAAAGCCTCCCTCATCTCTGGGACGGAGTACGGCCTCCTCGTGGGCGGAGAGCCTATGAAGGTGTAAGGCTCGCAGGGAGCCTCTCCACAGGTCTCCCTCTCAGTCAGAGACCAGAAGTATTTTCCACAGGAGCGGCATCGGAGCCTCCTATACCCCTCCCTACTGAAGAAGCCTATACTGTAATGCTCCTCGCCGAATTCCAAGCCTCCATCCAAAAAGACTAACGCTATCCGAGGTATATAGCCATCGGCTCGGCTAACCGAAGAGGGCGCTCAGACCTGCGAGGGCCTCCTCTTCCTTCTTCTCCTC
Organism: Thermoproteota archaeon; assembly: GCA_030550155.1. Lineage (GTDB taxonomy): Archaea > Thermoproteota > Nitrososphaeria_A > Caldarchaeales > Calditenuaceae > HRBIN02. The sequence continues at coordinate 69,793 of JAUQPZ010000002.1, read as the reverse complement.
AACCTCCTCCTTCTTGGCCTCCACCTTCTCCTTCGGAGCCTCCTGAGCAGCCGGCTGCGGAGCAGCAGCCACTGGAGCGGTAAAGCTGGCGGACTTAATCGCCTCGTCTATGTTTATTCCCTGAAGCGCGGCAACAAGTGCTTTCACCCTAACCTCGTCAACCTCACCACCAGCCGCCCTGATTACGCTAGAGATGTTCTCCTCGTCGATTTTTTTGCCAAGCCTATGTAGCAGGAGAGCCGCGTAAACGTACTCCATGAGCCTCCCTGGATAAGTGGGAGTGTGCCAGATATTAAACCTGTTCTCTCGCTCCCTTGAAGGCCGGAGGCAGCCGGGCCCCCCTTTTCCAGCTAAGGTTTCGGTGCGGCTAAGAGTTAAAAGAGAGGTTCGAATGAAGAGTGTTTGAGATTGGAGGACACTGAAAGAGTTCAGAGAGTGGTTAAGGAGTTTGAAGAGGGGTTAAGAGAGGTCGAGGAGAAGATAGCTCAAGCCAGGCAGGCTGTCAGAGCAAAGGTTGACGCGTCCATAGCCGAGGCGAGAGCGCGTCTCTCCAAGATATACGAGGAGGAACGCGCAAGAGTCTTGAACGAGGCTATTAGGCTGGCTGAGGGTGAGGCCGAGGAGGTTAGGAAGGAGTACCGCAGAAAGGCTGAGGAGGTTAGGAGGAGGCTCTCAGAGAAGGAGGAGGAGCTTGTCAGGTTGGTTCTGGACAGCCTCCTACCCCGCGGGTGAGCTGGGACTTGCATCCTTACTTCCTCGCAAAGGCCTACGCCTGGAAGGGTATGGTTCTCCCCAAATCCTTCATACGGGAGCTAGCCTCTTCGAAGAGTCTTTCCGAGTTCGTGGACGCTCTCAAGGCCACACCATACTCGCAAGAGATGCAGGCTCTCACACAACCCATAAATGCCCTAAAAGTGGAGCACGCGCTCAGAAGGAGACTGGTAAAGACACATTACAGGCTGATGAACGGCTACAAGAAAAACAGGGTCTTAGTCGCGCTGTTCTCAAGACACGTCGCCAGGGACTTCAAGACGATTTTGCGGGGACTTCACGCGGGGATTAGGGGTGAGGACCTGGCTAGACTCGTCGACCCCTATGCCGAGGAGCTGCTGGGCATCCGAGACGTTATCGCGAGGATGCTGGCCGCTGAAAACGTTAAGGAAGCACTAGGCGTTCTGAGTACTTTCGCGGGGGACGACTCAGTGCCCCTCATTTTTGCCGAGGCGACCGAGCCCTTGGCTCTTGAGCTGGAGATAGACAGGTGGGTCCTGCTGAGGCTGAGGGAAGGTCTTAAGAAGACGCCGAGAAGATGGAGGCCAAGCCTATCACACCTCATAGAACCACTATACCTCGGCTTCATTCTCACCTCAATCCTCAGGGCGAAAATCTGGGGCCTCCAAGAGAGAAAGATACAGCAACTCGTAGAGGGCTTTATTGACCCCTCCATCATGCCCATCATTTCGACGACCATAGAGGCAAAGGACGTTGAGGAGGTGAAGAGGGCCCTATCAGTATTGCCAAAGGGCTCGCTCCCAACTATCTCCGAGACAGGCACTCTGACCGGTCTGGTCAACGCTCTCCAGACAGGTTATCACGCCATGCTACTCTTAAGGGCCTCCCGCAGCTTCTTGAGACCTTATGATGAGCCCTCACTCTCGGTGGCCGTGGTTCTGCTCTTGGAGGAGGAGGTTTCCCGGCTGGTAGGTTTAGCCGCGGGTATTGAGCAGGGCCTCACCCCCACCGAGCTGCTGGACAGCCTCTCCCTCCTGGCATAGCGCTAACCCAGGATACTAAACCCTATAAACTCCCCACTATACGCCTCCTTCCTAACATCCACCCTCTCTACACGGGCTAGGCGCGGCCCCCTCTCCATCCACCTCACCAGCTCCTGAACCTTCTCTTCAGGCCCCTCGATAACCGCCTCAACCCTTCCATCCGGAAGATTCCTCACCCAGCCCGTCAGCCCAAGAGAGTCGGCCACCCTCTTGGTGTTCTGCCTGTAGAAGACTCCCTGTACGAGGCCTGAGACGTAGACGTGATATCTCACGTTAGCCATTCTCTGTGCAGGCATCCCGCCATGACTATATAACGGTTAGAGCGAGAATCTACCAGAGTGGAGCCCTCCAGATACGCGGCCGGGGAGCTATACTTGAGTGTTGTCTACGATGAGGAGAGGTGGAGAATTCTGTGGCAGAAGAGGGAGATAGCCCTCAGGCTTATGGTAATCATCTCCCGAGCGGGAATCGACTCCATAACCTATGGAAGCGTCGCGAGGGGCGATGTTCACCCGCTCAGCGATGTCGAGGTATTCATACCTCGGCCGGTCAACCCCATCCTTGTAGAGGCGCTTGTCGAGCGTGAGGCTGGTGGATGGGTTAGAAGGGAGATGGTCCAGGCAACACCGGGTTACGTCCCCAAAGCATACATTTACATTGACGACTACACGACCATATCTTTCCCACTTCTCGAGATGCTCAGGCAGGAATGGGTCTTCTACGAGATAGCCGGGAAACTCACGTTGGAAGATGTCTTGGAGAAGAAGAGGACGCCGGGCATGAACAAGGAGCTAAAAGCTATAATCCCCACACCCGAGGGCCACTCGGAATTTCCAGCAGACAGGGAGCCGGAGGCCGCGGCTAGACTCATAGGCGTCGACCCGCGCGACCTTAGAAGCCGCATCAGCGTCCTGAAGAGGAGGAGGCTTCACGGAAAGACCGGAGTCTTCAGGAAATTAGTGCTGAGCGAGGGGGAGAGTTTCTCCAGCGTTCTGGCCTCACTCATAGACGAAAATCCTTGGCTGAAGAGGAGGATGAGCAGATGAGGCTCCTGGCCGTCGATAAGAAAAGGGGATGGCTGCGTCTTGCAATCACGAATAACATTGACCTCATCAACCTATACAGGCTGGTGGGGAAAGACGATGTAGTTTTCCAGGAAACCACGAGGGAGGTGAAGAAGGAGAGGGCTACGGGCGCGGTAGACAGCGAACGCGTAAGCCTCAAAATCGGGCTCTCAGTCGAGAAGAAATCCGCAGACCCCCTCATGAAGCGGGTGAGGTTTCAGGGGAGGATTATCTTCGCCGAGAAGGACCTGGATATCTTGAAGAAGTACCACACCATCCAGGTGGGTAGGGGCGATGTCATAGAGATTGAGAGCCGCGAGAAGCTCCCCTTCTTTCTAAAACTGGTCGAGGATGGTGGGAGAGAGATTGAGCAGAAAATTGTTGCTGTCTCCGTAGATGACGAGGAGCTGGCTGTAGCGCTTATAAGCGGCGAGGGCGTGAGGCTCTTGAAGAGCTGGCGGAGAAGCCCAGCCTCGAAGAGGGTTGGACTAAGGGTGGAGGGTGAGCAGGAGGAGGTATTCGACGAGCTGGTTCAGCTGTTGAAAGAGCTCGCGAGAGAAGAACGCGTCAAGATAGCTCTGCTCGGAATCGATGTTCATGTCGATGAGCTGGGCAGGGAGATAAGACGCCGAGACATAGGGTTACACGGCCTCGTCAAGAGGAGAATAACGACTAACATAGGCGGCATGGACGGGCTGAGGGAGGCTCTGAGGCGCGGGGCCCTGGGAGAGGAGCTGAAGCCCCTCGCAGACGCCATACTTGTGGAAAGTGCCCTCACAGCCATCGTAAGAAGCCCGGAGAAGGTATACATGGGATTAGAGGAGGTGGCGGAGGCGTGTAGGAAAAAACGTTGTCAGCTGGTCCTAGCTGAGGAGGAATTTCTCTGGCAGAACTTGGAGAACAGCACGGTTAACGAGGTACTGTCAATGGCTGAGAAGGGGTTGATAGATTTGCGAATCATACTCTCCAGCTCGGAGGCCGCCGATAAGCTCAGGTCGTTCGGAGGCATCGTATGCTTAAGTAAAAGGGACTAAGAAAAAATGGGCATGTTTTAGTGGTGTTTCAGCCTCTCCATGGTCAGGACTTTGACTCCAGGCTTAAACGAGAGGTTGTCTCCCAGCCTCACACCTATGAGATAAACCTCCTCCCCGCTCGCCGACGTAATATCTATGAGCCTCTGAGTGACCACGCCGTCGAAGAGAATAAACTTGTAGCCTTTCGTGTCTGAGAGCTGTTGGGCGAGCTCGCTGACAGGTCTCCGCCAAAGCTCGTTGAGACCTTCATCAAAAGCCACGGCCATAAGTGTGCCCTCAATCTCACTAACATACTGTGACAGCTTATCAAACGCCTCAGCAGGCACGGTCTCAGCTACGTGAACCTGCTCTAC
>JAUQPZ010000002.1:0-65557 GCA_030550155.1 Thermoproteota archaeon | reverse complement strand
CCTCGCGCGCCTCACGGCCTCACTCAATGGCTGAGCCTGCCTCAGCGCATCCTCGATCTCTTTGGCGTTGAGCTCCTCGACCTCCTTACCATAGGGGGCTCGTGCTACTAGGTCGATCTTGATTGATTGTGCTATCTCCCTCAAAACCATGTCTCCGCCCTTGTCGCCATCCACGAACGCGACCACGCGCTTCTTCTTCTCCAGCAATTCGTTGAGTGTGTGGGGCACCTTTATGCCGCCGACCGCGATTACGTTCCTGTAACCGTATCTCATGAGGTTGATTACGTCGGCCCTCCCCTCAACAAGTATCACCTCCTCAGATTGAAGGGCATCTGGGCCGGCCTCCACCTTCTCGGGCCCAATCTCTATGACCTTTGCCTTCATGATCGATTCCTCAAGCTCCTTCATTATCTCGTCCTCCTCGGGTCTCTTCTTTTTCTCCCACTCGTAGAGAATGGCCCTAGCCCTCTCGACAATCTTCTTCCTCTTCTCCGCCCTCAGGTCTTCGATCTTCTCAATCGTCACTTTCGCTTGGTAGGGGCCCACCCTGTCAAGAGACTCGACCATGGCGGCTACAAGGGCCGTGTAGAACTTGTCCATCCCACTCGGTATGATTAGCTTTCCTATCGTCCTGTTCCCCTGCGCCTGGAGCGAGACATCTATCCTCCCTATCCTCCCAGTTCTCTGCAGCTCTCTGAGATCGAGCTCAGAGCTGAAGATGCCTTCAGTCTGACCGAAGGTAGCCCCTATGACGTCGTTTCTGTCGACGACGCCGTCGATCTCAATCCTTGCCTCTATCACATACTTGGTTGCAACAGCGGGTGCAGCCAACTTATTCCACCTATACTCGCTTCTCGCCGTTTATTTTGCGGGCTCGGTATTTAAACGATACCGAGCTGGCGGGGACACGGTTATCTATTCTCGGAGAGAATTATGCAGAGATGTCTGGGGCTGAGGTCGTGAGTGAAGAGTGGGTGGCTTCTGTTATTCCTCCGAGAAGGGCAGGGTCGAGAAAGGGCGAGAACGGGGTGGTGATGGTCGTCGGGGGGAGCCGTCTCTATCATGGGGCACCTTATCTCTCGGCGATGGCGGCTATGAGGTCTGGTGTGGACTTGGTCTACCTGTTTGTCCCCGAGAAAATTGCCTCCCCGATCAGAGCCCTCTCACCCTCGCTCATAGTTTACCCCCTCTCTGAGGTTAAGCTGACCCCCCGCGTCTCTGAACAGATAATTCAAAACACGCCACAGGTCGATGCAGCGGCCATAGGACCCGGCCTCTCTGTCTCGAAGGAGTCGGCGCTGATAAAGCTGATAGAGGGCCTGATCGATAAGGGTGTCAAACTGGTCTTAGACGCGTCTGCGCTCCAGCCCTACATACTCGAGGCTGTGAGCGGCGAGGACGTGGTCTTGACTCCGCATGCCGGAGAATTCGCGAGGGTCTTCAACAGGCCTGTTAAGGGAGGGTTGGAGGAGAGGTGTGAGGCCGCTCGCTCCGAGGCCGGAGAACACAGGGTAACCATCCTCCTGAAGGGCCAGCTCGACATAATCTCTAACGGCGAGAGAGTCTTGGTAAACAGGACTGGGTCTTCCGCGATGACGGTCGGGGGGACGGGGGATGTCCTCACAGGCCTCACAGCAGGTCTAAGGGCTAAGAAGGTCGGAGCGCTTGAGTCCGCCGCGGCGGCCGCATACATCAACGGCCTCTGCGGGGAGATGGCTGAGCAGAAGCTCGGGCTTCACATACTGCCTACAGACGTCATCGAGATGATGCCATATGTCATGAAGAGGTTTGACAGAGTCGTCGACTAAGATGTGTTGCTCAGCATTTTCTCCAGCTCGTCAAGACTTGTTGTAGGAAGTAAACACTTGAACCCCTTACATAGGTAGTAAGTAGGCTTCCCCTCAACTGCACTCTTCCCCTCCCAGAGGCCGCTGACCAGCTCCGACTTACCCCCCGAGACAACCATATATGGCTCATAGAACCTAGAGACGAATCCGCCTATCTCGCGCCAAAACTCCCCCTCAGCGGTAACAACCAGCTGCGCACCAGAGCCCAAAAGATAGGGCACAGCGGAGACCGCGGCGAGACGGCCTAAGGGGTCATCAACGATTCTTCCCCAAATTCTCTTGAGCGCCTTCCTTGCCGCGTTCTCATACGGAGTCTCACCCGTCAAGAGGTATAGCTGAGATAGGAGCAGTATCGTGGCCGAGTATCCGCTCGGATATGCGTGGTCCTCGACCGTAAATGGCCTGATGGGCGTGTCATGCTCAGGAGGAGCATCGTAGAATCCACCCTCACTCGACTGGAACTTCTCAAGAATATCTCCTGCGAGGCTGGCAGCCGCTTCAAGATACCTCGGCGCGCCCGTCCACTGGTAAAGATCTAAGAGGCCGCATCCGAGAAGGGCGTAGTCCTCGAGAAGACCTCCAGCCTCAGAAGGCGCGTCCAGCCAATACCTCCTCAACACACCTCCCGAGTACAGGTTGTCTAGAATGAAGTCGGCGGCCTGAGTTGCTGCCTCCACAAAGGAGCGCTCCGAGAAGACGGCCCCCGCGTATGAGAGGGAGCTGATGGCGAGCCCGTTCCACGAGACTATTATCTTTTCGTCGACAGCAGGCCTCTCCTTTTTCTCCCTTGCTTGGAGGAGCCTATTTTTAATGTGTTTAAGGGCCTCCTCGATATTCATACCCAAGTGTCTCGAGATCCTCTCCAGCTCCTCCGGAAGCCTGACCAGGTTCAAGCCATCTCCAAGGTTACCGCTCTCTGTGCAGCCAAGCATCCTCGCCGTCTCCTCGCCTAAGGCGTCCACGACCTCTCTCCAGCTGTAGAGATAGTATCCTCCCTCGACACCGCCGCTCTCAGCGTCAAGCGAAGAATAGAACCCTCCTCGGGGAGATGCGAGCTCGGATAGGAGCCAGTTGGAGGTGTCTTTCGCGACAAACTTGAAGAGAGGATTTCTGGAGGCGACCCATGCCTCTGCGTATAGCTTGATTAGGAGGGCATTGTCGTAGAGCATCTTCTCGAAATGAGGAATGAACCAGGCCTTATCGACCGAGTATCTGTGAAATCCTCCCCCAGCGTGGTCGTATACTCCTCCGAGAAACATGGCCTTCAAGGTCTTCTCTACCATCCGGAGCGCCCAGCCCTCGCGGCTCAGTCTCCAGTATCTGAGAAGGAAAAGATAGTTTACAGGCATAGGGAACTTAGGGGCTCCCTTCAGACCCCCAAACTCCTCGTCAAAGAGAAGGACCAGCTGCTCATAAGCCGCACTCATCACATCCCTATCAATCTCGGCCTCAGCCCCGCCGCCGATGCTGAGTGAGCCAGCCACCATTTCAAAAAGGGTACTGCCACTATTGAGGACCTCTTCCCTCCGCCTCGCCCAAGCATCCCTCACCGCGAGTAGGACCTGCTTGAAGCTGGGGAGGCCGTGCCTCGGCTCTGGCGGAAAGTATGTGCCCCCGAAGAAGGGTTTTAGGTCTGGTGTAAGGAAGACCGTGAGCGGCCAGCCACCCTGCCCTGTCATCAAAATAACAGCCCTCATGTAGATTGAGTCGACATCAGGTCTCTCCTCCCTGTCCACCTTCACCGGGACGAAATTATTGTTTATTATGTCAGCTATCGCAGGGTTCTTGAAGGACTCTCTCTGCATTACATGGCACCAGTGGCAAGAGGAGTATCCCACACTGAGCAGTATGGGCTTATCCTCTTCTCTAGCCTTCTTGAAAGCCTCCTCCCCCCAGGCATACCAGTCTACCGGGTCGTCTGCGTGAGACCTGAGATAGGGGCTCTTGGCATCAGCCAGCCTATTCAAGTTGATACGCGATGAGTATCGAGGCAATCTCCAAAAACTGTTCCCTGATAACTTATTAAACTCTTCAGAGCCCCGTATATTCAGGTATAATCCATGGAGGAGGTCCACGGCTACATCTCAGGAATTAGGCCGAGGCGCGCAGGAAAGGCGCTCATTATAGAGATCTCTATCTCCACCCTCTTAGGCGAGGTAATTGACGCCGTTCTTCACGACCCTCCTGACTGGCTCGAGATAGGCTCCAAAATCTCCTGCAAGCTTGAGAGGCTCCCCGGTCAGCATGGGAGAACCATAACCGCTGCCTACGAGGTTAAGCCATCCTCAACACTCCCCGACGCCGGCAAGATTGAGCTCTTCATTGAGACGATTCGTGAGACACCTGAGGGTAACTTGATTGTTGAGGGAAAGAAGAGCGTGGGCGGAGTCTTCAGCTACATCTTAAAGGCTCGAAACGCCGACTTGGCTGGAAGCCAGCTCCCCTGTAAAGCGGTGGCTCTGAAGACCTCTGCCAGAGATATCGACCGGATCATAGCAGTTCTCCCCCATAGAAACTACTCAATCCTGAAAAGGGCGCACGAGCTCGTCGTGCAGCTAAAGGAGGAGGAAGAGAAGAGGCCGGAGCTCGACTTTCTCCCGCCTCCACTTTAGCGGGAGGTTCCAGGTCGAGGTTATAGGTTTTAGTATAGCCTATGCAGGCCGTTTTTTGTGCGCGTGAGGGTTTGCGGGCTCAGGGAGATTCCAGAGGGAGGGATGATTAGGGTGGACGTTAGGAAAAAGGAGCTTCTCGTGGCTAAAGTTGGGGGACGGGTATATGTGACTGATGTGAAGTGTACTCACGAGGAGGGGGACTTGAGCCTCGGAATAATGAGTGGGGAGATCGTTACCTGCCCTCTCCACGGAGCTAAATTCAAACTCTCAGATGGAGCCGTGGTTGAGGGGCCTGACGGTGAGCCCCCCGAGACCATCTCCGCCTTGAAGACTTATCGAGTAGTCGTTGAAGGTGAAGACATCTATATCGAGGAATAGTAGCGCGGCTTCACTCAGGGATTATGCTTCTCGCAGAGGTTGGAGAAAGACTATAATACTCGCCCAATCTATTTTTGATGTGCCGAAATACATTTTCGTAACTGGTGGCGTCGTCTCCTCCGTAGGGAAGGGGACAGTCGCAGCATCCATCGGGAAGATTCTTCAGTCAAGGGGCTATAGTGTGGATTTTCTGAAGATCGACCCTTACGTAAACGTGGACGCCGGGACTCTGAACCCCTATAGCCACGGCGAAGTCTTCGTAACGGATGACGGAGGAGAGACTGACCTCGACCTCGGCTGGTATGAGAGGTTCATGGATATTCCGATGAGCAAGCTCAACAACTTAACTACGGGTCAGGTTTTCCAGGAGGTGATTAGAAGGGAGAGGGCTGGGGAGTATCTTGGCCAATGTGTCCAGATCGTTACACATGTGACCGATGAGATTAAGCGTAGAATAAGGGTGGTGGCCGAGAGGAGGAAGGCCGACATAGTTATCGTCGAGATAGGAGGTACGGTGGGGGACATCGAGGGGCAGCCCTTCTACGAGGCGGCGAGGCAGATGAAGCTCGAGGAAGAGACGCTCTTTGTCCACGTCTCTCTCGTCATATATCTCAAGGCGACGGGCGAGTTTAAGACCAAGGCTCTCCAGCACAGCGTCAACGAGCTGAGGAGAACCGGAATCCAGCCCGACATAATCGTAGCACGGAGCGAGAGGATTATCGACGAGCCCACGAGACGGAAGATAGCTCTCTTCGGAACGCTCCCCAAAGAAGCAGTCTTCTGCTCCTATGACACGGACGTGATCTACGAGGTCCCCCTAATCTTGGAGGGCCAAGGGCTCGGAGACTACATAGCCAAACATCTCCGCCTAAGAAATGATGGAATGGGCCTAGCGGAGTGGGGCGAGATAGTCAGGACTTTTAAGACCAGTGGCCCGCTGGTCAAGGTCGCGGTCTGTGGAAAATACACCGCCCTGACCGACTCATACATCAGCATCAAGGAGGCCCTGAAACACGCTGCGGCCTTCGAGGGAGCTCAGTTGAAGATCTTTTGGGTGGATACCGAGAAGCTGGAGCAGGGGGACGCGTCCGAGTACTCGAAATTGAAGGAGGCTGATGGTGTTCTTGTACCCGGCGGATTTGGGAGAAGAGGGGCGGAAGGGAAGATCATGGCTATAAACTATGCGAGGACTCAGGACAAACCATTCTTGGGGCTCTGCTTCGGGCTTCAGATGGCGGTTGTCGAGTTCGCCCGAAACGTCTTGGGGCTTGAGAATGCCAACTCGACTGAGCACGACCCCGAGACACCTCACCCGGTGATAGACCTCATGCCCGAGCAGGTGGGAGTTGAGGAGAAGGGCGGAACTATGCGCCTCGGCTCCCTCCCCGTCATAATACAACAAAATACTCTGGCTTACCGGCTCTACCAATCAGAACAGATATATCAGAGACATAGACACAGGTTCGAGGTCAATCCAAACTATCACGACTCTTTAAAGGGTGGAGGACTGGTCTTCTCGGGCCTCTCACCAGACTTAAGACGCGTAGAGATAATCGAGCTGCCGAACAGGAGATACTTTATCGCGACTCAGTATCATCCTGAGTTTAAATCGAGGCCAGGCAAACCTGAGCCAGTCTTCAGGGGCCTCATCTCCGCCTGTCTCCGCGAGGTTAAAATTAAGGAGATAGGGGTCAAGGCGCGATGAGCGACATCACGCTTATCGACGCCCACTGCCACATAGCAGAGTACGAGCCCGAAGAGATCAAGAGTTTCGGGAAAATTAGGATAGCGGGCGTCGCAATGGATTTCGAGTCTTCTGAAAAGACTCTCATACTCGCTGACAAGTTCAAAAACATAGACCCATTTGTAGGGGTGCACCCGTGGAACCTCAGACAGGGGCCGGTGAGGCTGAAGGAGATTAGGGAGCTTATCGCGGATAGACACCCTGTGGGGTTAGGAGAGGTGGGGGTGGATGTCCGTTTCGCGAGGGCACCGCTGAAGGAGCAGCTTGAGATATTTGAGGAGATGTGCAGGGTTGCCGTAGAGTTCAACCTCCCCCTGAACGTCCACGCACTAGGCGGATGGGACTCAGTCATAAAGACAAGCAAGAGACTGGGAGTAAGGGCAGTGCTCTTTCACTGGTACACTGGCCCAGTCGAGCTCCTAAGAGAGATTAAAGACTCAGACTACTTCATCTCGATCAATCCCGCCGTCAGAATTCAGCCCAGACACATGCAGGTCCTGAGGAGCGCTGACTCCGAGATCCTCTTGACAGAGAGCGACGGCCCATACAATTATAGAGGATTAAGCCTGAGCCCCCGCAATCTCCCATCTTTGATCGAGGTTATCGCGGAGTCCAAGAACCTGAGGCCCGAGGAGGTCGTCAGGATTGTCTATGAGAATTACCTAAGATTTCTCGGCGCCTGACAGAGTTTTTGAGAGATCGTGTCTCGCAAGGTCTTCCAGTATCTTGGAGAGGACCTGTGTCCCGAGGACACCATCGCCGCGGGCAACTACTGCTTTGAAGAGCTGATGTAGCAGGGCTGTACCAGGTAGTGGAAGGGAGAGCTCCTGCGCAACCTCGAGTGTGATGCGGAGGTCTTTCGATAGGTGCTCTGCTTTGAATCCTGGTCTAAAGTCTCTCTCCACGATTTTAGGTCCGAGGTTGGCGAGTTGCCAAGACGACCCGGCCCCCGAGGCTATGACCTCTATTACTTTCCCAAGGTCAAGCCCGGCCTTAGATGCAAACAGTAACGCCTCACAAGAACCAAGTAGTGAGAGAGCCACGGAGATCTGGTTGCTCAGCTTTGTGAGCTGGCCTGAGCCGCTAGCCCCCATATAGACCACTTTTTGACCGAGGACACGTAATACATCGTAAGCGGCGTTGAAGGCCTCGTAGTCGCCACCGACCATTATGACTAATGTTCCCTTTTCCGCGCCTATCGTCCCACCGGTGACCGGGGCGTCGAGGTATTTGACTCCTCTCTTCGCCAACTCCTCCGCTATTCTCCTCTCCGTTAGAGGCGAGATCGTTGACATGTCGATGACTATCGAGCCCGGCGCAGCACCCTTCACCACGCCTTCTTCGCCGAGCGCAACGTTCCACACGTCTCCAGAGTCGGGGAGCATGAGTATCGTATACTCAGATCCCTCAGCAGCATCTTTCGGTGATGAGGCAGCCCTGGCCCCTTGCTTCACAAGCTCCTCGACAGGGGCCCTGCTTCTGTTGTAGACCTTGAGCATGTGTCCAGCATCCAGCAGCCTCTTGGCCATAGGCCTCCCCATAAGCCCTAAACCGATGAATCCGATTCTTGCCACGTGTGTAGTGGCGCGCGCAGTGTTATTAATCTCTTCGACCCTCTCTTCACCGTGTTGAGCCTTGACCTGGGGGCTTGTGTGCGCGCCCTATATTCCTGGCTCGGAGTCGTGGAGATAGCGGCCAGCCGGGACTACGTATTCTATGTGGGCGTCGGTAGAGGAGGTGGGCGAAGATTTCTCAGGAGCAGAGGCATACGAGAGGGAGGAGACACCGGCGGACTCATCGATGAGGCTGAGGCGCAGATACGGGAGTATCTTGAAGGCGGGAGGAGGAGCTTTGAGCTGCCTGTGAAGCTGCTGGGTACAGAGTTTCAATCCAAGGTCTGGAGGACTGTTATGGAGATTCCCTACGGCTCTGTTCGCGGCTATTCATGGGTTGCGAGGAGGGTGGGCTGCGCATCGCCGAGGCCTGTGGGTGGCGCGCTCGCGGCCAACCACCTCCTTCTGATCGTCCCATGCCACAGGGTCATTCGGTCGGATGGGCGGCTCGGCGGGTTCAGCTGCGGCCCCTCGCTGAAGATGAGGCTTCTTAGACATGAGGGGGCAGAGATAAGACTAAATTCGCCTCGAAGCATTTCTCTATAGAGTGTCGAAAAAAGTAAAGATTCCGCCGAGCGAAGGCCAGCACATCGAGTTTAAGGAGAGGCTCATACCGCTTGTTCATCTAAAGCCCGAGAGAAGACAGCAGCTCGGCATACAGCTCAAATCACATCTACTGGATGGAGGGGGTGTGGCGGTGTATCTCCTAGGCGTGAATGATGATGGCGTGATCATGGGGCTCGGAGAATACGAGCTCGAGATGAGCATCTCAGTCCTCTCCACCATTGCTGCTGAGTGTGGCGCGAGGATTAGGAGAGTTGAGAGATTCGAGACTGAGAAGGGATACATAGCAAGGGTTGTGGTTGAGGCTCAGCCCGCGGCTGCCAAGCCTCACATAACATTAGCGGTAGCGGGGCACGTTAATCACGGCAAGTCCACGCTCATAGCCTGCCTTCTGACAAATCAGCCTGACGACGGTAAGAAGTGGCTGTTTCTCGACACTCTTCCACACGAGGTTGAGAGGAATCTCTCCGCAGATATCCACCTCGCAGTGCTAGGATTTAAGAACGGCAAACCCGTCACGCTAAACAACCCACTCGACAAGCTCGAGCGCGCGAGAGTGGTTGAGGAGAGCGAAAAGCTAGTAAGCTTCGTGGATACAGTCGGACACGAGCCCTGGCTCCGAACAACGATAAGAGGTCTTGTAGGGCAGGAGGTGGACTATGGAATTTTGGTGGTCGCCGCCGATGATGGCATAACACACCTCACCAGAGAGCACCTCGGGATAATGCTTGGCCTCGGCATGCCCGTCATAGTCTGCATCACTAAGACTGAGAAAGTCTCTCCCAGCAGAGTGGCCGAGGTCCGGGAGGAGGCTGCACAGCTCCTCAAAAAAGTAGGACGCATCCCACTACACATCCGCGACACATCCGACGTCGACGTAGTCTACGACAAGATAGGGCTTGTAGTCCCCATAATAGAGACCTCAGCGAGGACCCTCTCAGGGTTTGACAGACTCTACAGCCTCCTAAGCCTCCTGCCCCGGAGGGAAAAACCACTGGACAAGCCATTCCTACTATACATCGACAGGGTGTACGACATAGAGGGCGTGGGGAGCGTAATCTCGGGGACAGTTAGGCAGGGCAGGCTGAGGGCTGGTGCAGAGCTGCTACTAGGCCCATACCCCGACGGAGGGTTCAAACGCATCAAGGCCAGAAGCATAGAGATACATCACGCAAGAGTCGAGGAGGCCGTGGCCGGATACGTCATCGGTGTAGCGATAAGGGGGGTGCCGCACAACGAGATTAGGAGAGGGATGGTCGTCTGCGAGCAGGAGCTGGAACCCAGGGCTGTATGGAGCTTTGAGGCAGAAGTCTTAGTACTTAACAGCCCGAGCAGATTCGCCGCAGGATACGAGCCCGTGATACAGTGCCACACAATCTCCCAGAGCGTCAAGATCACGGAGCTGGACAGAGATTATATCAGACCGGGCGAGCAGTGCCAGGCCGTCCTCGAGTTCAAGTATAGCCCCATGCTTGTCTACCCTCAGGACAGGTTCGTTCTCAGGGAGGGGCGGACGAAGGGGATAGGTGTAATCAGGAAAATACTCAGATATGCATGAGAGGGACAGGGCTCGAAGAGGGAGGGGCTTATCGGTCCCGAAAAAGAACGCTGAAAAGGCGATAGAGTTCCTGAAAGCCTCCGGCTTGCTAGACACGGCACTAGCGATTATAAAGGATGGAGAGAGAGTGGTTCTGCCCTTAAGGAGTGAGGGTGCGAAGATACTCGAGACGCTCTTATCCATATTTGAGGCCGACCTCGTGGAGGCTGAATTCGCCGAGAAGCAGAGGAGGCCACGGAGCATAAGAGAGGCGTTGTCCACCACCCTCCCTCAAGCGATCCTGGAAAAACTCCCCTCATCCTACGACATAGTCGGAGACATTGCTCTGATCCACCTACCGCGCGGAGTCGAGCAATACATGTCCCTCATCGGCGAGGCTATAATGCGGGTGAACCCCTCCGTCAAGGTCGTCTTGGGCGAGGCGGGGGTTGTGGAGGGCGTCTTCAGGCTAAGGAGGCTGGTGCATCTTGCGGGCCAGAGAAGGACAACCACCACCCACAGGGAGAATGGCTGCGTCTTCCAGGTTGACCTCTCGAAATCCTACTTCTCACCGAGGCTCTCTGGAGAGAGGATGAGGATAGCGGCGTTGGCGGGTAGAGGCGAGACTGTGGCAGACATGTTCGCAGGAGTCGGCCCCTTCAGCATCACTATAGCCAAGCACTCGGGAGCAAAGGTCTATGCGGCCGAGCTCAACCCCGACGCCTACAGCCTCTTAGTCAAGAACATAGAGCTTAACAAGGTCAGAGGCCTCGTCAGACCTCTTCACGGAGACTGCAAAACCGTCTTCCTGCAGAATCAGGTTAGGGCCGACAGAGTTGTGATGAATTATCCCTCAGACCCCTACAGCTTTCTCGAATCAGCTACTAAGATTCTGAAGGACGAAGCCACCATGCATGTTTACGGCTTCGCGGAGGAGGCTGAGGCTTGGCGTCGAGACCTCGAGATGAGGGTTTCAAGCTTGGGCCTCGCCTGTAGGGCTGATGTTAGAGTTTTGAGAGAGGTTTCTCCTAGAAGGAGGTTGATGGTGGCTGATATCGCGGTCTGTGTTTGAAGTGCTTTGAGGGGTGCCAGCGAGGACTGGGCCTCGGTTGGAGTTTCTTATCGATTTTTGGGGAAAGATTTATCCGTCTTAGAGGCTTAATCTTTTTAGAAGGGGTTTGGGTGTAAAGCTCGGAGACATTATCCCGCCAGAGGCGGTTCAGACTGTTCAGCTCAGCGACCTCTCTAACAAGTCTATAGCTATCGACGGGTACAACATACTCTACCAGTTCCTATCTAATATCAGGGGCCCTGATGGAAAGCCACTACAGGACAGCAAGGGTAGGGTCACGAGCCACCTTAGCGGAGTTTTCTTCAGGTCCACCAACTTCATTAAAGAGGGGATAAGAGTGGTCTATGTCTTCGACGGCCAGCCACCAGCGCTCAAGATAGAGACGATCAGGAAGAGGATTGAGCTCAGGGAGAGGGCCAGAAAGATGTATGAGGAGGCTCTGGCTGCCGGCGTGGTGGCTGAGGCCCGAAAATACGCAGCACAGTCATCCTCGATAGAGAAATACATGGTCGAGACAGCTATACAGCTACTTGAGGCTATGGGTATCCCCTACATCATTGCGCCTGCGGAGGGCGAAGCGCAGGCGGCCTACATGGCGGCGAGGGGTGATGTATGGGCATCCTCTTCACAGGACTATGACTCAATCCTCTTTGGGACGCCTAGGCTTGTAAGGAATCTCTCGCTCGTGGGTAGGAGGAAGCTTCCGCGCCGGAACGAGTACGTGGTTGTTGAGCCTGAGGTTTTGCACTCTGAGAAGCTCTTCGCATCGCTGGGCATCACGAGGAGGGAGCTCGTTGAGATGGCTATTCTAATCGGCACAGACTACTTTGAGGGTGTTAGGGGGATTGGCCCTAAGAAGGCCTACAGCCTCATCAAAGAATACGGCGCGGCCGATAAGGCACTCGACGCGATTAAAAAGTCTCTCGACGTGGATATAGAGGCGGTGAGGAGGCTTTTCCTTGAGCCTGAAGTTAAGAAAGACTATGAGCTGAAGTGGAGGGAGATCGACAGAGAAGCAACAATGAGGATACTCTGCGACGAGCATGACTTCTCTCCCGAGCGTGTGGAGAAGGAGCTGAACGAGGTTGAATCAATCCTCTCTGAGAAGAGGAGGGTCACCTCGCTCGACAGATGGCTTATGTGACGGCGTTCCTACTCTAAGAGCACTACTAGGCGCCTCTCCTCGTCTAGGCTGTGAATCCTGACTAGCCCCCTAACCTCCAGCACGAGCAGCGCGTTTCTCAGCTCTTTGGGGCTAAGCTCTCTTCCACGAGTGTTTAACGACTCTAACAGCGCCGACTCAATCATTTTCTTATTATTTCTTCTCAAAACCTCGATGATTTCCTGAAGCTCCATAAACTCTAACCGAACATTGGCAGAGACTTTTCCGACCCCCGCAGCTGTTCTGAAACCTTCTCATACTCCTTAAGCATCGGCGGCGTTATGCTTGGCTTAACAATCTTTAGCGCCTCCTGAAAGTCGCTCCAACCAACATACTGGGCCTCCCTGTCCCTCCTCAGAGCAGACATGGCGGCCTCCCTGCAAAGCGACTCGAGGTCAGCACCTGAATACCCCTCCGTCATAGCTGCCAACTTCCGCAGATCCACATCAGCCATCAAGGGCATCGAGCGAGTATAGATCCTGAGAATCTCGTACCGCCCTTTCTCATCCGGTGGAGGAACGTAGATGAGCCTGTCGAATCTCCCCGGCCTGAGCACAGCGGGGTCCATTAGGTCGGGCCTATTTGTTGCGCCTATAACAACCACCTCCCTCAAATCCTCGATGCCGTCCATCTCCGATAAAAGCTGGCTCGCGACACGGTGTGTGACTCCTGAGCTATCGTCAAGTAGGTCTTTCCGGGGAACAATCGTCTCTATCTCGTCTAAGAAGATTATACATGGCGCCGCCTGCCTCGCCTTCCTGAAGACCTCCCTGATCGCCTTCTCAGACTCGCCAACCCACTTAGAGTAGATCTCGGGTCCCTTGATAGTGACGAAGTTCGACTCTGACTCTGTGGCTATCGCCTTGGCTAGAAGTGTTTTGCCGCATCCAGGGGGGCCGTATAGCAAGATGCCCTTCGGCGGCTTTATACCCATTCTCTCGAACTTTTCAGGATACTTTAAGGGCCACTCAATCGCCTCAACAAGCCTCTGCTTCACTTCAAAAAGCCCTCCAACCTCTTCCCAACGAACCGTCGGCGTCTCTATCTCCACCTCCCTCAGAGCTGTCGGCGTAATTTCTCTGTAAGCCTCGTGGAAGTCCTTCATCGTCACCTCCAGCGAGTTCAGTATCTCGGGGGAGATCCTCTCCTCGTTAAAGTCTATGCTGGGCAGTATTCTCCGGATACACTTCATTGCTCCCTCCCTGCAGAGAGCTGCGATGTCAGCCCCAGTGTAGCCCCTGGTCATCTCGGCGAGCTTCTCGAGGTCGACGTCAGAAGCTAAGGGCATGCCCCGTGTATGAATTTGCAGAATCTCCTTCCTTCCCTTCTTATCGGGAATCCCTATCTCTATCTCCCTGTCAAACCTTCCAGGCCTTCTGAGGGCGGGGTCGAGGGCGTTAGGCCTGTTGGTCGCGCCTATGACTATTACTTGGCCTCGGCTCTCCAGTCCGTCCATGAGGGCCAGAAGTTGAGCGACAACTCTTTTCTCAACCTCTCCTGTAACCTCGCTTCTCTTAGGAGCGATGGCGTCTATTTCGTCGATGAAAATTATGCTGGGCGCCTCCTCCTCAGCCCTCCTGAAGATCTCTCTCAACTTAGCCTCTGTCTCACCATAATACTTGTTCATTATCTCGGGACCGTTTATCAATATGAAGTTAGCCTCAGCCTCCGTCGCGACAGCCTTAGCTAGAAGTGTTTTTCCGCAACCCGGCGGCCCATAAAGCAGAACACCCTTGGGCGGGTCTATACCCAAGCGCTGGAAAAGCTCTGGAAACCTCAGCGGGAGCTCTATCATCTCCCGTATTCTCTGAATCTCCTCCTCCAGCCCCCCTATATCCTCGTAGGTTACATGAGTGCTTAAGGCCTTCTCCTGAACCGCGCGGCTCTGAATAACTATCCTGCTATTGGGCGTAATTTTAACAACGCCTGTCGGCCTCGTCTGAATTACAGCGAAGTTGAATAGGTTGCCGAAGAACAGAACGGGCACGATATTTTTCTGAACTACGGGATACTCGATTAGCCTGCTCTTCACAAGCTTTGTAAAGTTTTCATCAGGCTTGATCGTGCTGTTGACCGGCGCAAGCGTCACCAGCTTGGCTTCTCTCACCTGCGCCTTCCTGACCAGCACGAAATCGTTGAGTGCGACTCCAGCATTGTTTCTAATGTAGCCGTCAATTCTTATGATGTCTTTCTCCTCCTCCAAATAGCCTAGCCACAGAGTCGCCACGGCAAGCTTTTTCCCCCTGATCTCTATCACGTCGCCCGTGGTGAGCCCTGCAGAGGCCCCGACCTCTCTATCAATCCTTGCTATGCCGTAACCCACATCTCTCTGCCTTGCCTCAGCTACCCTAAGCCTCAGCTCACTCACGGGCTGGACCGAGCTGCTCATCCTTTCCACTGCAAAAACGCTGGGGGGGTTTATTTAAGTTGATTGCCTGTAAAAGGAAATATTACCTGAATGCTTACGGTTTAAAAAACAAGAAGCTCAGGCTCCACACTCCTCCCCTTAATGCCCAAGAGCGTTGAAGGAACAACAGTGCCTCCATACAGCTCAGCCTCCTGCCTTCCAAGGGCGAGGGCTGCCGCAATTCTGCCCAGGGAGTCGGCTTTCATAACACCGCTACCGCTACCACCCGTCGCGACGACGAGATTCATAACCCTGAAAGCTACTGGATTCTCGTCTATCGAGTTGATGGAGTAGCAGCCAGCCCATTTCGACATCGGGCGCGCACCCTCTATTATTGGGAAAATCTTCCTCAGAAGGGGATACACGTTGTCATAGTAGAAGATGTCCTCAGCCTCGAAGTCAATCCCCCACTTGCGGCCTATGTCGTCGCTGAGCCCCATCCAGATGCTCCTATCCCTGACACGGGGAACGACGAACGGCCCACGTGGGATAAAGGTCATCGGAAGTGTGCCATAGCTGTTGAATCCTTGCACGTTGAAGAAGGCCTCTAGGTCCCCCCGCGCGTGGGCGGCGAAAACCTGCCTCTTTTTTGGCTTGATATACGAGTCAATACCGATGGGGTCGAGAAGTTCCTGAGTCCAAGCCCCCGCGGCCAGTATGAATGTGTCAGCCTCAAATGTACCGTTTGACGACTCGACAAACTCTATCCTCTTCTCCTGCCAAGCAAAAGGCTCCCTCGGATGCCCTATCTTGTTCACGGCTGCTAAGGTAAGCTTCTCGACCCTCGTATTGAAGAGAAAGTCCACACCCATCTTCACGAGCTCCTCGTAATAGAACCTCGCCAGTTTCTCTACATCCAAATATCCGCTGTACGGAGAGAATATGGCACCCTTAATCGGCTTCAAGCCCAGTAGCTCGGACTCCTCATCGGATAGGTCCAGCTCGATAAAGCCTATCATCTCTTTCAGATCAGCGGCTGGGAGCAGATTGGCCGTGCCCGCCTCGAAAAGCTCGCGAACAGTCGCCACGTATTGGTCGTATCTGGCCTCGTCGAGAAGTATCAGGTATCCCACTTGATGTATACCGAGGTCGTAGCCGCTGTTCTGAACATCCAAGTAGAATCTCACGGTGGTCTCGGATATTAGGCGGTTCACCTTTGAGGTGAAGAGCCCCATGCGGAATCCTCCAACACTCCGGGCGGTATTCCCCTGTGCCGGGCCGGGCTGAGCGTCCACGATAAGAATCCTCCCCCCAAACTGTCTTGCAAAATGGTATGCGGATGTTAAACCCACTATCCCCCCACCGATGACAACTAGGTCATACTTCATCTACAAAACACCCAGCAAACCACGCTATAGACGCCTGCTATGCTCCTAAAAATGTTTTAGATGACGCGCTCTCACCCGCTCGACGGTTAAATTCAGACACACGCCCTATCTCCGCCAGCCCCAATGCGCGTCTCATCTCTTTACCTTTTTAACAGGCCTCACCGCCTATTCCGAACTTGATTTTCGATTCATCAGAATCGACTATGGAAAAGATTATACGTAAGCAGGCTTGTGAGTTAGTTCGTAATTATGGAGCGAAAAAGTGGTGCAGGTTCTAGAAGACTTGTATTAGCAGCTGTAGTCGTTGTAATCGCGATAGCCGCAGTCATCGGAGTTCTAATACTGAGCCCTGGACTAGTTACTCCCCCGGCACAACAGCAAGAGAGGTTGTTAAGAGTATCATTCGCGAATGTCCCCTATATGGACCCCGCGGTAGGCTCTGACGAGGCGAGCTCTGTTTATTTCTTGAATGTCTACGATACACTGGTTTATCCGAACAAGGACGGCACAGTGAGGCCCCACGTGGCGGAGAAGTGGGATGTTTCGGGGGACGGAACCGTCTGGACATTCACCTTGAGGAAGGGCGTCAAGTTTCACAGCGGCCGTGAACTGAAGGCTGAGGATGTTGTCTTCTCTCTGAGAAGAGTTATTGCCATCGGCGAGGGTTACGGCTACCTCTTCAAGCCATACATAGACTTAGACAAGACGAGGGCATTGGACGATTACACGGTGCAGATAGTCTTAAAGAAGCCTTTCGGCCCATTCCTCATCACTCTTGTACGTCTCTACATTGTTGACAGCACTCTGGTGAAGCAGCACATAGGCGAGGGACCCTATGGAGATATGGGCGACTATGGGAAAAATTGGCTGATGGCTGGAGAGGCGGATGCTGGTTCGGGGCCGTATAGACTGCTCGAGCATAAGAGAGGGGAGTCAGTGACGCTGGTCAAATTCGATGGCTACTGGGGAGAGAGTGCTAAAAACTCTCCCACCAAAGTCATAATGTACGGGTTTACGGAGCCGACGACTATCCGCACGATGATCGAGAAGAGGCAACTGGAGGTGACAGACCAGTGGCAGCCACTTGAGAACTACGAGGCCATGGACAAGATAGAGGGAGTAGAGATAGCGAAAGTGCCATCAGCTATGATCTTCTACATAATGCTCCACACCCAGAAGCCGCCGACTGACGACATCCACGTCAGAAGAGCTATAGCGCTGGCGTTCGACTACGAGACAGCGATCAAGGACATAATGCCTTTCGAGAAGCAGCCCTCAGGCCCCGTGCCTGGCATGATTCCGGGCGCAGACCCAAAACTGAAGCCTTTAGAGAGGAACGTGGAGGCCGCTAGAGAAGAGCTAATGAAATCAAAGTACTATGGGCGGCTCGACCAGTATCCAATAGAGTTCTGGTGGATCGCGGAGGTTCCTTGGGAGGAGAGAGTCGCCCTCCTCTTCAAGCTTAACATGGAGGAAATAGGGCTTAAAGTCAACGTAGTAAAGGTTCCGTGGCTCTCTGTTGTGGAGGGCATGACAAGGAAAGAGACCACACCGAACGCAGTATCCATCTTTGTTATAGCGCACTACGCTGAGGCTGGCTCCATTCTAATGTCGAGATACCACTCCGAGTCAACAGGCACGTGGGAACAGGGTGAGTGGCTGATGAACCCGGAGATTGACAGGATGATCGAGGACGCCTTAACAACCGTTGACTTCAACCAGCGCATGCAGAAGTACTATCAGATACAGGCAAAGCTCGCTGAGCTGACACCTTCTCTATACGTATATGAGCATGTAGTGCTTCGCGCCTACCAAGCGAGTTACGTTGATTATCCTGCTGCCAGGGGAGAGATTATGCCGATAGCGGAGTATGAGCTGGACTTCAGATGGTTTGAGGTCTTTCCGGAAAGGATTCCCAAATGACGCGGAGCGAGCCACCAAGTTTTTTCAAGAGTTTTTTAGAGGCTGTTGAACTTGACTAAAATCCTCTTCATAAACCCCGTCGGAACAGACGTTTTCGACTCACCTATGAAGGAGTACCTGAGCCATTACACCGAGCCATCAACAAAACTTGACGTAGTCTCCTTCAAATCAGGCCCCCACCACCTAGAATACTACTCATATGATGCTCTGGTTGTGCCACACATCTTGAGGGAGGTTAAGAGTGCTGAGAAGGCGGGATACGACGCCTGCATCATAGGCTGCTTCTACGACCCTGGGCTCAGGGAGGCTAGGGAGATAAGCAATCTAGTTGTAACAGCGCCTCTGGAGTCTTCGACGAGTCTCGCCCTCTCTCTCGGCGACAAGTTCTCAATCATAGTTGGCAGGAAAAAATGGATCCCATTAATGATGAGCAGGGTGAGGGAATACGGGTTAGAGAGCAGGCTCACTTCCTTCAAAGATATAGAGCTGGGGGTTCACGACCTCCACAGAGACGAGAGTGAGACAGAAAAGAGGCTTCTGAGGGCTGTTGAGGAGAGCATAAGAGAGGGGGCGGAGGTCGTGATACTTGGCTGCACAGTCTTTTTCGGTTTTTACCGCGACGTGCAGGAGAGATACAGGATACCCGTTATAGACCCCATAATAGCGTCGCTTAAACACGCAGAGCAATATGTCAGAGTTAAGGAGCTCTGCGGATGGACTCACAGTAGAATCTACAGCTATGAGCCTCCCCCGGCATCTGAGCTTGAGAGGTGGAAGTTGAGCGACCTCTTATGATGCCCTGCTCCTGGATCCGCCATGAAGAATAATTCCCCCGAGCCAGCCCCAGGAATTAGCCCCCTCAAACCACGGGGGTTGGGGTCAAGGATGAACAAGCTGCTCGACAACTTTTACGTCAGGAAAATGGCGTACAGCATATTTACGCTCTTGGGCATCTCGATACTGATTTTCACTATTGCGCGGGTCTTGCCGGGAGACCCCGCTAGACTCGCTCTGGGCCCCCGTGCCCCGGAAGAGGTGGTCGAGCAGTACAGAGCCGCACTACGCCTCAATGAGCCCCTCTATATTCAATATTTTGCCTGGCTCTCAGATGTCTTCCGCGGCAGACTGGGAATCTCGCTGGTTACTTTCAGAGATGTCACAACAGACATCTTAGAGTTTCTCCCCGCGACTTTAGAGCTCCTGATCTTTGCGCTTATTATAGACGTTATCGGAGCATTCGCTTTAGGCGTGATTAGTGGCAGGCGGCCTAATTCTTTAGTTGACAACTTGGTGAGGATTTTTTCCTATGCGGGAATAGCTATCCCATCTTTTGTTTGGGCTATAATACTTCAGCTTGTCCTCGCAAGCTGGCTTGATTTGCTCCCAGCCTATGGGAGGCTTAGTCTGGGCTACGATGTCAGGAGGATAACGGGGCTAGTCACTCTGGACTCAATCCTACAAGGTAACCTGCCTGCATTTCTCGACGCCCTAAGCCACCTCATCATACCGTCTCTCGCACTGGCAATAGGGACCATAGCACAAGAAGCGAGAATACTGAGGGCAAACCTGATAGAGAACGTAAACAAGGACTACATTCTTAACATGTACGCTCACGGACTTCCCAGCTCCACCGTATTCTTCAAGTATGCCCTCAAGCCTTCGATGATTCCAACAGTCAC
This sequence comes from Thermoproteota archaeon, assembly GCA_030550155.1. GTDB lineage: Archaea > Thermoproteota > Nitrososphaeria_A > Caldarchaeales > Calditenuaceae > HRBIN02. The sequence goes on along the minus strand of JAUQPZ010000002.1, from coordinate 45,691 downwards.
CATAATGACTCTCGACATGGCTTCGCTCATCGGGAACGCGTTCCTTGTCGAGGTCATATTTAATTGGCCCGGCCTCTCAAGGTATGGTATAACCGCTATGCTGAGGAAGGACTTGAACGCCATAGTTGGGGTGGTTCTGGTGATAGGGCTCGCATACACGTTGGCCTCGATATTTATTGATCTGATCGTCTCGCGGCTGGACCCACGCGTGAAGCATAAGAGGTGAGGGGTGTGGAGAAAGCCTCAGAATTACAGAGGAGATATGCTGAGCTCGAGTCCAAGGTAAGGAGAGAGAATCTGAGGAGGGTTTGGTTTAGGTTTAAGAGAAGTAAGCTCTCGATAGTAGGGCTCACGCTCATAAGCGGCCTCATGGTCATGGTGGCCTTCGCCGAGTTTATAGCTCCATATCCAGAGCACGCAGGGCTATACATTAACTTCGCAGACGCGTACAAGCCGCCCAGCTGGGAACATTGGCTAGGCACGGACATGTATGGCAGAGACGTGTTGAGCCGCGTGATCTTTGGGTTCAGATTCGCATTCCTCCTCATAGGAATCGTATTATCCCTGGTTGTGCCGACCGGGGTCATTCTGGGGCTCATCGCCGGATATTATAGGGGGACTATCGTCGAGACAGTCATTATCAGGTTATCTGACATCTTTATCTCAATTCCGTACCTTGTGCTGGCACTCGCCATAGCCTCGATATTGGAGCCCAACATATACAATGCGATGCTGGCGGTCTCGCTGATGTGGTGGCCTTGGTACGTAAAGCTGACACACTCAGTCACTACCTCCCTAAGGAATGAGCCTTTTATTTTAGCTGTAGAGGCTCAGGGCGCCTCCAGCCTCCACATACTGTTTCGAGAACTTTTGCCGAATCAGCTGGGCATAATCCTCACCAAAGTCACACTCGACGCGGGCTGGGTGGTCCTGATAGGAGCCGCGATAAGTTTTGTGGGTCTAGGAGCCCAGCCCCCCACGCCAGACCTAGGCACGATGGTCTCGGAATACAGCAAGTACCTTCCCGAATACTGGTGGATGAGCATAGGCCCCGCAATGGGAATCATATTAATAATACTCTCATTTAACTTACTTGGCGACGGAATAAGAGACGTCTTCGCGGGTGATTGAGAGGATGATACTGAGCGTTGAAGACCTGCACGTCCACTACAAAAGTTACTGGTATACACATAAGGTGTTAAATGGTGTTTGGCTGAGAATGAACGAGGGTGAGAGAGTTGGAATAATTGGGGAGACGGGGAGCGGAAAAACCACGTTGTTGAAGTCCATCCTGAAGGTTCTTCCTCAGAACAGCGTGATTCCGAGGGGCCAGATAAGGTTCAGAGACATAGAGATACTGAAGGCCGACGACAGGGTTCTGGCATCGGTGAGGAGGAGGGAGATTGGCATGATCTTCCAGGACCCCATGGCAGCGCTGAACCCTGTCTTCAAAATAAAGGACCAGCTGTACGACATCATAAAGTACAAGATGCTCGCTGATGGCGTGAGCCCCTCGAGGGAGGAGCTGCATGAAGAGGCTTTAAGAGTGTTAAGCGATGTCCGGCTCCCAGACCATGAACGGGTACTAGAATCCTATCCTTTCCAGCTCAGCGGGGGTATGAGACAGAGGGTTATGATTGCTATGGCCCTGTTATCCGCAGGTAAGCTTCTGCTTGCGGACGAGCCCACCACAAACATAGATGTGACTATTCAAGACCAGATATTAAGGCTGATAGGAAGGCTTGTGAAGGAGAGGGGCCTGAGCACGGTTCTTGTCTCACATGCCTTGGGGATGGTTCGGCAGATGACTGACCGGTCTTATGTCCTATACGCTGGAGATATAATGGAGGAGGCGGGTACAGAGGAGCTGTTCGAACATCCAAAGCACCCTTATACTCAGTTACTCATAGCTAGCGCGCCAAGGATAAGTGAGCGAGGCATCGGCGAGGGAATAAAGGGGAAGCTACCTGATTACAGGTCTCCCCCTAGCGGGTGCAGATTTGCTCCAAGATGCCCCTTCGCTATGGAGAAGTGTTACAACGTGAAGCCGGGAAGGACACAGGTTAATGCCGACCATACTGTCGCATGCCATCTATACGAGTGAGTAGGGCATGAGCCTTCAGAACAACTTCATACTAAATGTCTCCGATCTTAGAAAATACTTCAACATTAAAGAGGGGACTGTCAAGGCTGTGGATGGTGTAAGCTTCTCGGTCAAGTATGGCGAGACTCTCGCACTCGTGGGTGAGTCAGGGTCTGGAAAAACAACCACTGGGCACCTAATCATGGGGTTCTACACTCCTGACGGCGGACAGCTCACATACAAGGACTCCTACGACCTCTCAGTCCCCATAAAGAGGAGAAGCCTTGAGCTCAAGAGAGACCTGCAGATAGTGTTTCAGGACCCGGGCACCTCGCTTAACCCCAAGCACATGGTGAAAGACATTGTTGGGCTGCCCCTCAGGATTCATCGAGTTACGGACAAGAGAGAGCTTCACAGCAAGGTGGCCGAGCTTCTGGAATTCGTCGGGCTTAGCGAGGAGTTCCTCTTCAAGTATCCTCAAGAATTGGGAGGAGGGGAGAAACAGCTCGTGGCGATAGCGAGGGCGCTGGCCCCCAACCCCTCATTCCTTATTCTCGACGAGTCAACTTCAGCCCTCGACGTCTCATCACAGGCAAAGGTGCTCAACACCCTGAACAAAATCCAGAGGGAGCGTAACCTCAGTTATCTGCTAATCACCCATGACTTAGGCGTTGTAAGGAACATCGCCCACCGGGTCCTGATTATGTACTTGGGCAAGGTGTACGAGGAAGCTCCGACGGAGGAGTTCTTCCGCAAGCCGTTGCACCCCTACACTCAGATGCTTCTCTCCTCAATACCCGCGCTCTCCAAAGAGGATGAGAGTGTAAAGCCCAAGGGTATAGAGTCCATCGGAGAAATTCCCAGCGCCTTGAACCCTCCAAAGGGCTGTAGGTTTCATACCAGGTGCCCCTTCGCGAAGCCGATTTGTAGCGAGCGTGAGCCGCCCGACATCTTGGCAGACAAGGAACACGTTGTCAGGTGTTGGCTATACGAGTAGCGGGTCTAGGCATAGTCTTTGATTTGGAGAGACTTCGGGAGCTTTGTCAGGTTCCTATAACCATTCCCGCTCACTATAACGTTGTCCTCCAGCCTGACCCCGAACTCCCCCGCAAGGTATATGCCAGGCTCAACAGTGAAGACCATGCTTCTCCTCAGCTCCTGAAGGTTTCCCTCCCTTATGTAGGGGGGCTCATGCACCTCTAGGCCCAGCCCGTGCCCTGTCCTGTGAATGAAGAATCGGCCATAACCAGCCTCGGTTATTATTCTCCTCGCCTCACCATCTATCTCCTGTGCTCTCGCGCCCTCCGAGATTTTAGAGAGGGCTTCAGACTGAGACCTCTCCACAATTTCGAAGATTTCTTGCTGTCGTGGAAGTGGCTTATCGTACGTGACCGTACGAGTTATGTCGGAGTAGTAACCCATGTACCTTATTCCTATGTCGAACAGCACTATGTCGCCGCTGCTTATCTTTCTCGTGGTCGGTTCTTGATGCGGCAGAGCTGAGTTGCTTCCCGACTGGATAAGGACGAATGCAACTTCATCGGCCCCGAGCTCCAGCGCCCGCGCCCTCACGAAGGACGCTAAATCTCTCTCGGATAAACCCGGCTTTACATGGTTAACAGCATCTATAAGCAGCTTGTTATTGATCTCCGCCGCCTTCTCTAGGCACTCGACTTCCCTTTCATCCTTGACTATCCTTAGTGAATACATGATGTCGTCGATTAGGGAAAGGGTGATGGGGGGCTGAGAGGAGTGTAGCGGATAGATGAATCTGTAGGGTGTGCTTCCCTCCACTCCGAGGCTGGAGACGCGGTTTTTCGAGAGGAGCCCCACCAGAATCGACACAGGGTTTTCATTATCTCTGTAAGAGAGTATCTCTACGCCCTGAAGTTTACAGTTCTCCTCCGCCCTCTCCCTCTCAAGTTCCGGCACTATGAGACACGACTTGTCCTGCTCTCTGAAGATAAGCAAAGCTATCAACCTCTCCAGAGATACAGCGCTATACCCTGAGAGGTATAGCATGTTGTGCTCGGATGTTAAGATCGCTGCGTCGAGACCCGGATGCCTCATCTCTCCTCTAAGCTTCTCAACCCGAGGCTCAAACATAACAAGTAACAGGTGAAAGTAGTGGATTATAAGAGTTTGGAGCAGTTGGAAAATGTATGGCCTCTCTCCCAGAGCACTATTTGCTTGCTCTCTGTCCTTTCTCTCGCTTCAGCCTTTCCCTCAGCTTCGCGGTTGCCTCCCTATCTATTTCTAACGTCTCCGGGTCGAGGACGACGCCGTAGATATTCCGGGCCGTCTCGATGGTGATGTACTCGTTCTTTACATCCATCCGCACCCTCTCAGGCTCTCTCTCCAACGGGTCTCCCCATCCCCCGCCTCCTCCAGACCTAAGGCTCACGACCTCACCCTTTCTCAGCTTCAGTGCGGCAATCTTCCGGACAACCCTGGGCTCCTCGCCATGCTTGAAGATGACGCAGTAGTTGGGAGTACCGTTCAGTCCGCCAGCGACTCCCCAGGGCGGGAACTTGCTTCGGCCTATAGACACCGTAAAATATGCCTCGTTGCACAGGACTCTGTAATCCTTGATTACTCCGAACCCACCCCTAAACTTCCCGTGGCCTGTTCCGCTGTCGATGTTTAAGCAATACCTGTCCACCAGTATCGGCATATGCTTCTCATACACCTCGTTGGATGCGATGAATGTTTCACCGTCTCCACAAGCCACGAGCCCGCTCTCACCGTCCTTATCATGGCCGGCTCCCCAGCCGCCGGGCTGAGGCTCTACAATTGCGAACGGCTCCCCAGTCCTGTCATCTACGCCGCCTAGTATCGTGGCTAGGATCGATAGGAAGTGGCCAGCTGTGAGCTTATCAGGGACATGTGGTGCGAGGGCTTTCCATACGAGGTCAGTTGTGTAGGCCATGGACTCCCAGTAGGTTGATGTCGGCGTGGGCTTTGTGGGGTGGAAGACTGAGCCGGGCGGCGCAATTACCTTGAGCGGCCTGAAGTATCCTCCGTTGAAATGGACATGGGGGTCCGTTACCGCCATGTAGGTCTCTCTCACACCTGATACCGTGGCTGCGTATGGTGAGGCTATGGACCCCTTAGCCGTGCCGCTGCCTGTAAAGTCGGCGGTAAACTCTTCATCCGTAATAGAGACTTTGACTCGGACATATACAGGGTTATCCGTCAAGCCATCATCATCAACATAGTCCTCGGCTTCGAAGACACCCTTTGGCAGCTTCTTAAGATTAATCAGCGCCAGCCTGTATCCGTCATCGATGATCTTATCCATCGCCTTCTTAACCATGTCTACCCCATACTTCTCTACGAGCTTCTCGACGCGGCGCGCGGCAACCTTCATTGAGGCAACCTGCGCCTCCATATCTCCTAGCGTATGCTGTGGAAGCCTCGAATTCTCCAAGATTATGTCAATGACGTCTCTATTGGGCTTCCCCTCATTATACACCTTGACGCACGGGAGCAAGAGCCCCTCCTGATAAATCTCGCTTGAGTCAGAGGTCCAGCTACCAAAATGCATGCCACCAACCTCGCTCCAATGCCCCTTATTCAGAATGAGCGAGAGAAGCTCACCCCTATGGAAGACCGGTAACGCCAATGTGACATCGTTCAGGTGTGTGCCTGACTTGTAGGGGACATTAAGGGCGACGACATCCCCTGGATAAAGCTCGCCATTCCACTTTTCAAGCACCTCACGAGCCGCGAAGTCGAGGACGCCCGAGAACCCGGGTACGCCTGGGGCCTGCGCTATCAGCTCTCCACGCTGGTCAGCCATCGCTACTGCGTAGTCTAAAACCTCATAGATTACGGGGCTCTTGGCGGTTCTTCCGAATGCATAAAACATCTCCTCGTTAGCGGTGATGAGGCCGTTTTTGATGATCTCTAATGTGAAGAAATCAGACTTACTCATCCCTTCTCACCTCTCGCTAATGATGACATTTCCATACTTGTCCACCGAGACTCTCTGCGCCTTTAGGGCCAGGATAGTCGAGGTCGGGTCTTCTATTATAGCCGGGCCATCGAAACTGAAGCCCGGAGATAGCCGCTGCTTGTCATATACCGATAAGGTTAAGTCGTCTCCATTCAGGTAGACTCTTCTCTCACCTATTAGAGAGTCGTCTGGTGAGTCAGCCGTCTGCGGAATTTCCTTTAGCTCAAACTTCTTTATCTTGTACTCCCCAACGACGTGGAAGTTAACTATCTCTATGGGCCCGTCGAGCCTAAACGCGTATTCCCTCTCATGATATTCGTGGAACCTATTCGCGATTAGCCTAACCTCCTCCTCACCAATTTTCATATTCGGTATGGGGACTTTAACAGTGTGCTCCTGCCCATAATATCTCATGTCAGCATATCTGTGAACCACGACCTCACCCACACCCAGCTCCTCCTTAAAGATGCTAATCATTCTCTCCTCCAACTGCTCGTAGTTTTGATTTATTTTTTGAACCTGCTCCCTCTTGTCCAGCCTCACTATCTCTGTAAAAACGAGGTCGTGTCGAATATCTGTGGTGAGCATCCCCCACGCGCTGAAGACTCCGGGAGGAATTACTGGCACGATGATCTTCTTTATCTCTAGCTCCTGAGCTATGAAGGGGGCGAACATGGGTCCGGAGCCACCGTGCACTATCAGGGTAAAGTCCCTCGGGTCATAGCCCCTCTGAACAGATACGACCCTGATAGCGAATGCCGCGTTCTCGTTTGCAAGCTTTATGATGCCTTCAGCACCCTCCTCCACGGAGATATTGTAATGGTCGGCTACTTTTTCTTTTATTGACCTGTGAGCAAGCTGCTTATGAATCTTCATCGCCCCGCCTAGCAGATATTCAGGGTTAATCAGGCCGTTGACAACGTAGGCATCCGTCACGGTAGGTTCACTACCACCTTTTCCATAACAGGCCGGCCCCGGAAACGCGCCCGCAGCCTTCGGCCCCACGCGCAGGTTACCTATCTCGTCAATCCACGCGATGCTTGTCCCCCCATTACCTATCTCAAACGTATCAACGACGGGGATCCTTACCGGATATCCAGCGGTGTACCTTGTTCTTTCCACGAAATACTCTGTATGGACTCTCGGTATGAGATTCTCAACAAGACTTGCCTTGGTGGTAGTGCTGCCGCCATCTAAGACTATGATGTTATTCTCGCCGATGAGTCTAGCTATGTAAACACCGCCTATCACGCCGGCCACGGGGCCAGACTCGATCGTGAAGATCGGGTATTTCTTCGCGGCTTCGAAGGTTGAGACGCCTCCACTAGAGAGCATGACGAAGGGGTGCCTCTTGAAGCCTCTGCTCCTAAACTCCCCCTCGAGCTTGGATAAGTAGGTGGAAAGTTTCGGCTTGACATATGCGTTCAAGACAGCAGTCATGGTGCGCTCATACTCCCTCCACTCCCTCGTTATCTCGTGCCCAAGAGTGACGGGGGTATTCGTGAGCGACTGAACTATCTCGCCTATTCTCTCTTCGTGTGAGGGGTTTGCATAGGAGTTAATTAGGCTGACACAGATGCTCTCGACATTTTCTTTCAGTAGCTTGGCGACGGCGCCCCTCACATGCTCTTCATTGAGAGGCTTCAAAACCGTGCCATCAGACATAACTCTTTCCTCAACCTCGAGCCTAAGATACCTTGGGACGATAGGGTCTGGTTTCTTATACCTGAAATTGTACATATCTCGCCTGTTGGATCGCTGCAGCTCTAAAACATCCCTGTACCCCTCGGTTGTTATGAGCCCTACCTTGACCCCTTTCCTCTCAATGATAGTATTAATGACAAGCGTTTGACCATGTATTATCGAGGTAACTCTCGAGAAATCTATTCCGCTCTTCTGTATTGTTTTCACCACGCCGATTGAGGGGTCTATCGGAGTTGTTTCATCCTTCACCCAGACGAACTCACCAGTCTCGTCATCGTATCCTACTAAATCCGTAAAAGCTCCACCTATATCTATGCCAATTCTAAAAACCAGATCGCACCACCTATCAAACGTTTAACCATTTTCATTAATATAAAAACCTTTGAGTTGGGCGAAACAAGCATGCCTAGATGCTTGCCGCGAGTTGACCGCTCAACGTCTAGCCAAGAATAAGCCCTGATGGGGCGGCAGAGTTAGCGCTGAAGTTATAGCCCAGTGAGTATAGTTGCAACGTGGATGGAGTTAGCTGGTCTGGTTGGAAAGCCCAACGTAGGCAAAAGCACACTCTTCTCAGCCCTCACATTGGTCGATGTCCCAATCGCTAATTATCCCTTCACCACAAAAAAGCCAAACAGAGGAGTAACTTATCTGAGGTTTAATTGCGTATGCAAATCACTTGGCGTTAAAGACAATCCCAAGAACTCTCTCTGCATAGACGGCGTAAGGCTTATCCCCATCCAGATTATTGATTGCCCCGGAATCGTGCCTCAGGCCCATCTCGGAAGAGGGCTGGGATTGCAGTTTCTCGACGAGATTAGGCAGGCTAGCTCTCTAATCGTAGTTGCCGACGCGTCTGGTGGAACAGATATTGAGGGGAACTTAGTTGAGCCAGGCACACAGGACCCGGTAGAGGATGTTAGGCTTGTTGAGAGAGAGTTGTCTGAGTGGCTGCTCGGAATAATCTCTAAAGATTGGCCGAGAATTGCGAGGGCTGCAGAGGCGAAACAGGCAACACTCGAAGATGAGGTCACAAGGATATTCTCTGGCCTTGGAATAGAGAAGATACATGTCGAGTCAGCCATAAACAGGTCTGAGCTTAACCCGTCACACCCAACAGCTTGGAAGCAGGACGAGCTAAGAAGGTTTGTCAGCGAGCTACGGTCCTTAGCAAAGCCTCTAATCGTTGCCGCAAACAAGGCCGACATGCCCACAGCCCAGAGAGGGATCAAGAGGCTTATGGATGCAGGATACGATACGATACCTTGCAGCGCAGAGGCTGAGAGAACTCTCAGAATCGCAGCGGAGAGGGGTTACATAAGGTATAGGCCGGGCGATAAGACGTTTACAATGGTCGATGAGTCGAGGCTTACACAGATGCAAAGAAGGGCTCTCGAAAGGATTGCAGCGTTCATGGAAAAGAATCAAGGGACAGGGGTGCAAAACCTGATTGACAAGGTTTACTTGGAGGTTCTGGGATATGTACCGGTTTTCCCCGTCGAGGACCCGACCAGGCTGTCTGATAGGAACGGAAACGTCCTGCCGGATGTTTACCTCCTCAAGCCCGGCTCGGGTCCACGAGAATTGGCCTATAAGATACACACGGAGCTCGGAGAGGGCTACCTCTACGCAATCGACGCCAGAACAAAGCTCAAACTCGCGGCCGACTATGTGTTGAAGCCCGGCGACGTTATCTCTATCGTCTCTGCGGCCAAGAGGGGGGGTTAAAGGAACTCGTCCAGAGTCCTCTTCACAGACCTACCGCTGCTCACAATCTCGTCGAAATCCATGTCCAGGCTGTCCAGAACCTGCTGGAAGACGCCCTTGAGATACTCAACGTAGGCCTCAACATCAACTTGGTTCTTGTTAATCTCTATTCTCGGGTGAAGAGGCGTGACACCCAGCCTGTCCTTTGTCTTGACATACTGTATTATGTCTCCTGAGCCTACCTTAACCCCTATCGCGGCCAGCTTCTGCGCAGCCTTGACATGGGGAGGCGTCGTCTTTGTGTATTGCTCTGGAGATTTAGACAACATCACGCTGAAGGCGAGGTCCGAGACCTCGAACTCCCGGTTTATCAAGGTGTTGTAGCTGTCCCTGATGAGCTTCACCAGGTCCGCCTTGAATCGCTCGAAGTCGTCGGGGTGCTTAATCTGTTTGAGATCCTCGATCATCTGTTCGAAGAGTCGGTGTGCGAGGCTGAATATGTGTCTCTTTTTACCCGTCAGTCCCTTAACATCTACTACGCCTTTACTGGTGAGGCCTAGATAGTTCTTCTTCCGCTGAGACAGGACAATGTATACGTACTCCTTATCCACTTCGAGGTCAAGGCCTAATTCCTCGCCCGCCCAGTTGATGAGGGCTCTCAGAAGCTCTTCATCCGCGCCCTTAAGGAAAAGGGAGTCAGTGTCTCCATAGATTATTGTGCCTCCCAGCGTCCTGACTTTTTCGATTGCTTGAGAGAAGACATATCGACCGATGGCAGCCGTGCTCTCGGCTAGAGGCGGACAATACAGAGGGAACTCTTCAAACCCGAAGACGCCGTAGCTTGCATTCAGAAATACTTTGAGAGCCTTCTGCACCACGTCATACCAGATCCTCTTTTCGCGCGGGATCGCGGCGTCTGAGCTCCTAGGCTTATAGATGCCGACTCTGATATCTCTCAGAGACCCTATAATCTGGCTCTGAAGCCCTCTCCTTTTCGTGCAGACCCAGTGCCCTGTCTCTGGAATTATGTTCGACCTACATTCAGCGTGGAGACACCTGACAGTCTCGTAGCTAAGATTCCACCTCTTAAGAGCTGAGGGGTAAAGTGAGGCGAAGTCAAGCACTTTGACGCTGAAATGTATTCCGGGAATCGGGTCAACGACGATAGCACCCCTATACTTCTTCCCCTCTATGATCGCTTTCGTCGTAGTCATCCCCTTCTCCTGCAATATTTCTTCTGATCTAGGAATTAGCCAGCCCCTCCTCCTATGTTCATAGTATAGAAGGTTCTTAATCCATCCCGAGACGCCGTGTCTACAGAGATCCTCGACTGGCAGCCTGCTGATTCGGCAGAGGACAAGTATCAGCCGGATGATTAGTCGCTCGTTATTCGATAAAAGCTCGTATACCAGCAGGGCGTCCCCATAGCTGTAAGCGGCGAGCTCCCTGGGAGAGAGCTCGGAGATGGGCCTCTCTACCGAGATTTTGCCTTTACCTAAGAGAGACTGGGAGATTGCGTCTAAGGTGTATTCTCTGTATTTGTTGTCGAACGCGTAAATTTGAATCGACCTGTTAAGGAAGAAGCTGTAGAGGTCTACGTGGGCGGCGTTGGTGAATGTTGCTCCTTCCCTTCCCACCACGATCCGATTCTTATCCTTACCAACCTCGAGCCTCTTGGCGCGGTTGTGAAGATAAGGCAGGTCGAATTGGTCGCCGTTGAATGTGGCTATTATTGCGTAGTTTGAGAGAGCGTCGAAGACGTCTTCGAGCATCTTTTTCTCTGAGTCGTAGATGGAAACCTTGAAATCGAAGCCTGCGGTCTCGATTGCGGTGTCTCCTCTTCTCAGCATGAAGACCTCTTTTCTCCCGTCTGACCCACGCATAGATACCGCGATCACAGGGTCTTCCGCCTTGGATGGGTCTGGAAGCCTTGTAGCGACTGGGCTAAACACTTCTATGTCAAGTGCACAGTAGGGAGGGTCTAACTGTCCAGACTCTAATATCTCAAGCCACTTTAAAATCTCGTCTAGGTCGCTTATTTCGATTTTCCGGAGCTGCGAAGCGAGCTTCTGGAGCTCAGCAGCCTCAGGTATGACTGGTTTCAGTTCTCCGTCTGACATGGTGTATATCATACCGCAGATAAGTCCCCGGTCGAAGAGATAGTTCAAGTGATAAGGTATGTCTGACTCCCATGTCTTAATTCGCTCCCTGATGGAGTTCTTCCTACCACCTACCGTGAGGGGGTCCTTAACCACGATCTTGGATAGCCTCACATTTCTCAACCGAAGTGCGTCAAACTTCTCCTCATCATCGATGGATAAGATGCTGTCTGAGATGTCTTTTAGGCTCTCCAAAATTTCTGAAGCGTTTAGGTCGCTGTAACAATATGGTTGGTGGCCTGTATTATCGTATAAGACTTCCACTTTTCCGGTATCTTCCCGCATGAGTTTGAGGTAGGCCTGTCCCTTTTCGCCGTCGTAGCCCGAGGATAGAAGTAGCAGTCTGCAGTCTGGTTTCAGGTGCTCGTCTAGGCTCAACTGCATCTATGCAAACTTGTCGCCCACTGTGTATTAGCATTTCCCTTCTCCGGGGAAAATCAACTTAAATATATCTGCTTCGGGATTGTAATGTCAGTTTGTCTCTGGGCAGGAGGCTCGCGTGGTTTGCAGCCTTAGCCCTCGTCGTCAGGCTGCCATTTGCCCCTTTTACAGGCCACGGATGGGACCTCTACGTGTGGTTTAAAACATCCGAGCTTTTCCTACGAGAACAGATCAACATTTACAGCTATCCCCAACTCGAAGGGTTTCCTTGGGGTTTCTACGCCTATCCGCCACCTTGGCTATATCTCCTCTCAGGTGCATACTATGCCGGAGCAGCGTTGGGAGGAGGCAGAGAGGTAACGATACTCTTCATGAAGCTTCCAATAATAGTCGCGGATGTTTTCTGCGGCTTGCTTCTCTGGCTCGTGGCAAGGCGCTTAGGCTTAGAGCCCGAGAAAGCATATAGCGCGGCCCTTCTCTACCTCATGAACCCTCTAACGATCTTCATATCCGGTGTTTGGGGCATGTTCGATGCTATACCAGCATTCTTCACACTCCTAGTGCTCTACTTTTTGATGGAGGGGAGGGAGACCGCTTCAGCCCTCTCACTAAGTATAGCCACGTCTTTCAAGGTCTACCCCGCCATCCTCCTGCCCCCCATACTCGTTGAGCTGGCGAGGAAGAGAGGCATTAAGCACGCCATTATCGGCTTCCTCGCACCCTTCACTGCCAGCCTCCTGCTGATCTCTCTGCCATTCATGGGCGACCTGCAGAGCTTTCTCGGGAAGATTCTCTATCACAGGTCTAACGTTGGCCAGTTTACCTACTGGGCCCTCGTCGGCATGTTTATCGGCGGCGAGTATGCAAGCACGTTAGGGTGGATCCTATTCGGGGCTGGAATGGTTTTTATCTTGTATCGAGGTTTGAAGAGGCCTCACGCAGGTGGCGGACCCGTCAATCTTTTGGCCTCCGCTTTCGCGCTGTTTCTCGCAACCTCACCCAAAGTTAACGTCCAATACCTAGTTATGGGTCTCCCTCTCTTCATACTGTCAGCCTACACCGGAGGAGATGAGCAATACGGGTCAGAGGTTAGGAGGAGGCTCAACATCTTGCTCCTGGCGGCGCTCGCCTTCATTCTAGGGAGCGCCTTCGCCATAGGCTACGACCCGTCCAACATGGGCAAGATCTACAGTCTGAGCCTCTTAGAAGCAAGCCTCGGAGGATTCCTGCTCACCGTTAGTGCGGGGATCGCGGGATGGGAATCCGTAAAACTCTTCCTGGTCCTTAACAACCTGCTCCCCCTGAAGAGGAGGCTGAATGAAAGGGCGGGTGTGGCGAGCATAGTCATCGTGGCCTTGATAGTTATCACCCTATTACCAAGCCCCGCCGGCGTAAGACTTCCCGAACAGCCCGTCCGAGTGGCAATTTTAGAGAGCCCTGACTCCCTCTTTCAGCCTGGAGCCACCAGAATGCCGCAGGAGATATACCAGAACATCGCAAAGCCTACACACATAGTAATTCCTCTATCCCCGGACTTCGTGATGAGGCGAGAGAGTATAGGGCCCTCCTCGATCGTTTCCGGATACTTTAGATTCAGGATCGACTCAGGCAGCTGGACCTACGCGGAGCTGCAGAACCTCGTCAGCGGTCTCAGAAGAATGGGTGTGAAGGTGTTGCTGGGAGTCTTTACGAAGAGTAAAGACTTGCTCGTGTCTTACGGGATCCAGGGATACGAGTCTACATGGTTTAACGACAACTCGCACTTAATAGACGGCGAAGACAGAATGCTGTTCGGCCTCGTGTTACCCGACAACACTACCCTCGCAGAGCTATACTCCCGCAAAATCTCGGAGACACTTAGGGTCATGAATTTTGACGGCGTCTACATTCTAACTCCGGAAGCAGGCGTTAAATCGGTCAGCGAGGTCGAGTGGCTTGAGCCACTCCTAATAGAATTACGAGCCGAGCTAGGCCCGTCGAAGGAGCTTTTTGTCGACGGCTACGATCCAGCCGCTGGCACCGAGGCGTTAAGGAGGCTTCTGAACTATGCAGACTACGTCGTGGCGAAGTCGCCCGTCTGGTTTAAAGAATTAACCTCGGAGCAAGTTAGGCTTGGCGGAGAATATGCCAAGGAGTTGAGGTCTGTTGTCTCGTCACTAAGCGCTGAGGAGAAGAGGAGGGTGCTTTACTCGTTGATGGTGATGGACTTCTCGGGCGGATGGCTCGTCCCAGCGCTCCAGGTCCAGCTCCAGGTCGACACGTATTCAGCCTTCATGGATGGGGGTTATGTAATCTATTTCGCCTCCAGGTATATCCCTTTCCGGCTGACGGCGGGTTTCTCTCCCACTACATAGAAATAAGTTCTGGGAGAATTAAGGTTCTTAAGGCGCTTCAGGCTAAACGGTGGAGTAGATGAGTACTGCGTGGGAGCCTAAGACGCTAGTGGGGAGACTGGTGAAGGAGGGCAGGATAACGTCTATCGAGGAGCTGTTTGCAAATAACTACAGGATAACGGAGCCGGAGATAGTTGATTTTCTTGTGCCCAACCTTCAGCAGGAGGTTATTGACATCAAGCTGGTTCAGAGGCAGACCGATGCGGGTGAAAAGTCAAGGTTTAAGGCGATAGTGGCGGTAGGCAACGGTGACGGGCTGGTGGGGCTGGGAACAGCGAAATCAGCGCAGGTCGTCATGGCTATTGAGCGGGCCGTCAGCAGGGCTAAGATGAACCTGATGTATATTCAGAGAGGTTGTGGGAGCTGGGAATGCGCGTGCGGAGAATCACACAGCCTCAGAGTTGCCGTTAAGGGGAAGTGCGGAAGCGTGGAGGTTCAGCTGCTCCCGGCACCGAGGGGCCTCGGCCTAGTCGCAGGCAACATAGCTAAGATCATGCTCAGGCTGGCGGGGGTACAAGACTGCTGGCTCAGAAGCTTCGGAGAGACTAGGACGTCCCTAAGCATGGCTGGCGCGGTCTACGACGCTCTGAAGAGGACAAACTACATGGTTCTGCCTGAGGCCTGGTGAGCCTTACTTGGAGGAGTCATCGGTACTCGTGGCTGTCAGGATTCGGGGGCCAAGCGAGCTCAGCGCCGAGACAGAGCTTGTCCTGAGGCTGTTAAACCTGACAAAGATAAACCACGCCGTAATTCTGCCCAACGATGAGAGCGTCCGAGGCATGCTGAGGAAGGTGAATGCTTATGTTACTTGGGGAGAGCCTTGCCCGGAGCTTATAACCAAGTTATTGAAGAGGGGCGACCCAAATCCTGGGATAAACTTTGGGGAGGAGCTCTCTGCTCTGGGAGTGTCCAGCCTGGAGGAGCTTGCCCAGAAACTCTTCAGGGGCGAGATTGAGCCTTCGGTTGTTAGGAGACTTTTCAAGCCGGCGTTTAGGCTGCATCCCCCGAGAGGGGGGTTCAAGGGCAGCACCAAGAGGCCTATAGGACAGAAGGGAGTGCTGGGCTATGCGGGAAAAGAGATTGCCGGCCTGCTGAGAGCCATGTGTTGAGAGAATCTCGGGAGGATATATATCCGGGGCTGTGGAAGATGAATTAAGGTGTTTATGAATGCCGACTAGGCTTCGAAAAATTCGGAGGCTCCGCGGGTCCCGCACCCACAGTTGGGGGCAGATAGGACAACACAGGAAGCACGGAGCCAAAGGCGGCAGAGGCATGGCGGGAGGACATAAGCACAAGTGGACATGGATTGTAAAGTATAAGCCCGAGCACTTCGGTGAAAAAGGATTCCTCCCACCCACCTCTCGAAAGATCAAAGCCCTAAACCTTAACCAGATCTCCAACATAGCCGAGAAGCTGGCCAGGTCGGGTCAAGGACAGAAGGAGGGCGACAGAATCGTCGTCGATATCGTCTCTTTAGGATACGACAAGGTCCTGGGAGGCGGCAGGCTCACCTATCCGGTAAAGATCATAGCCAAGTCTTGGACGAGGAGCGCCGAAGAGAAAATAACAGCCTCTAACTCCTTAATAGTGGCGGCTGGGTAGGGGCATGTCCGAGGAGAGGAGAACTTTTCGAGAGGTTCTGTCAAGAATTCTGCCAGAGGTCTCTAAGCCTGTCAGGAAGTTAACGCTGGGCGAACGCCTGATCTGGACTGCGCTCATACTCGTGGTTTACGAGGCGATGAGCAGCACAGCCCTCTACGGCATCTCAACTTCTCCTACACAGGCAAGCCCCCTCCTGCTCAACATAATCTTCGCCTCAAACATAGGCACTCTCACTACACTGGGCATCGGCCCTATAGTTACCGGCGGCCTCATACTACAGCTGCTGGTCGGAGCCGAGATTCTGAGGCTGGACCTGAAGAAAAGCGAGGACAGAGCACTCTTCACATCCCTAAGCAAATTATTCACAATGGTCATAGCGATATTTCAGGCCGCTGCATACATTTTCGCAGGCTACTTCGGCACACTCACGTCCAGCGTGCAGTTTCTCGTCTTCGCCCAGCTCTTCCTAGCCACTTTAGTGATAATGCTTATGGACGAGCTTGTCCAGAAGGGCTGGGGGCTGGGCAGCGGAATAAGCCTATTCATCGCCGCCGGAGTTGCGGGTCAGATATTTGCAGACCTCTTCTCCCCGGTAATACTCCAGGACGGATACTTCCACGGAATCATCTTAGCAGTTGTGCAGGGTCTATCAACGCCCGACGGCTTATCACAACTATTCATAAGGCATGTCGCCCAGCGGGGAGACATCCTTGGACTTATCTCCACGACCGCAATAATACTCATGCTGCTCTACTTAGAGGGCGTTAGGGTTAACATACCGATAAGTCACTCGAGGTATAGTGGTTTCAGAGGAACCTATCCAATCAAACTACTATACGTCTCTAACGTCCCCGTGATACTCGCATCGACGATCTTCACCAACATATACTACCTCTCCTCGATAGTCTGGTCACGCTACAACTCCGACAACTCTAACCCACTCCTAAACCTCATAGGCACGTTCAAGTTGGAGGAAGGGGCCACTCAGCCCATACCTACAGGCGGACTTGCATACTATTCACTCGGCCCCGTAAACTTTACAGAGGCCGCCGCAGACCCGATTAGGGCCGCGTCCTTCGTCGGCCTCATGGTGGTCTTCTGCGTCTTACTTGGCAGATTCTGGATAACCGTGGGCGGTCTCGCCCCAGAAAGAGTCGCAGACCAGCTTATCGCGTCGGGGATGCAGGTCCCAGGCTTCAGAAGGTCCCCGCTGGTCATCTCCTCGATTCTCAGGAGATACATCAACACTGTGGCAATTATTGGTTCAGTTTTTGTCGGCTTACTCGCCAGCGTAGCAAACTACGTAAACGCATTCGGAACAGGGACAGGCCTCCTGCTAATGATCGGGATACTCTATCAATATTACCAGATACTCGTGCGTGAGCGTGTGGCGGAGATGTATCCGGCGATTGCGAGACTCGTGGGTGAGGAGTAGGGGATGGTTGAGAGCGCCGTATTCGAGATTTTAGGATTCTCAGTCATATTATCCCTCATCTCCACAGGCCTCCGAAGAGTCATACTCACAAAGGCTGACATGATCGCGATGCAGGAGGTTACAAAGTTTAACCGTGAGCTCATGAAGGCGCTGAGGGAGAAGGACATGAAGACTGTTGAGAAGCTTGAGAAAAAGAAAGAGTACGTGCAAAAGATGCAGGCCAAAATTTTCGGCAAAAACATGATCTTGATGCTCATCTCGATGGTGATATTCTTTACATTCTTTTTCTTCGCCAACGCTTTCTATGGTCAGACTCCGATTCTAAGCACTCCTCAGGGAATTGAGCTGCCGTTTATCTCCTCAAATGGGAGAATCGGCTTCTTCGGCTGGTATCTTTTAACTTTCTTCGCTGTTAACCTGCCGATCAACAAGTATTTGAGCCTAAAGATAAGTAGTCCGGCTGCGAAGTAAATCGAGGTGACAGAAGATGGGTGGTGCTCCGAGAAAGTGCGCCTGGTGCAAACGAGCTCTGAGCGGGGTTGAAGACGGGAGAGGTTCTGGCAGAAGTAGAAAGCGTGTAGCAAGGATCTTCGGGGGATACTTATGCCAGGCCTGTTTGAGGGACGCAATACTGAGATGGGCTATTAGAGAGTCTGCTGGATCTGAGTCATAGGTCGTAGTGATATTTCACGCCAAGGTATGTTATCTCAAAGACCTCCTGAGTTGTTAGTCTAGACGTGTCAATAACGAGGTGGAAGGGTGTGAGGTCCGCCCCCAGAGAGACTCCATAAAGCCTCTTGTAGAGCTCCGAGTTTCTCTTGTCCCTCTCCTCCAATATCTTCAGGGCATCTTGTAACGGCAGGCCCGTCCTCAAGGATAGCCTCTCAGCTCTTGTTTGCTTATCCGCCTTAAGCCACACCTTGAACCCGCCCTCGTAGAGCCAGGGAAGAACCCAGCTGTCAATCACAACTCTCCCCCTCTTTGCAAGCCTGAGTAACTCCTCATCAACCATTCTGTCATAGGCCTCGTTACCCTCCCTCATCGAAAGGAAACGCATACCTTCATCACTCTCCCACCACCTGTTCCCCGAAGTGTTGAAACCCAGCTTAGCGGCCAGCACCTTCAACGCCTCGCCACCCGAGTATCTCTCCAGACCCAGAGTCTCCGCAATCTTTTTCGAGACTGTGCTCTTACCCGAGGCGGCTAACCCGCTAACGATAACTACGACCTCTTTTAGAGCCATGTATTTTGACGCTCTTCCGAGTTAAAAAAGGATAAGCCGCTCCGTGCGCTGAGATTTATTATAAGGCACAAAAGAGTAGATGACTTAGACATGTTGGACGAGGTTGGAAGAATCGTTGTGAAAATTGCTGGGCGGGACGCAGGCTTCAAGGGAGTAGTCGTGAACAGCTTGGGAGGAGGCAGGGTATTAGTTACGGGGCCCCCAGGCCTAACAGGGCTCAGAAGACGCGCCATAAACGTCATGCACATTCTCCCAACACCCTACAGGGTCGAGATCAAAAGAGATGCAAGCGATGAAGAGGTCGTAAAGGCGCTTGAGAGCAGCGGCCTAATAGACTACGTGAAGAAGAGGGCCGATGTTTCGAGATGGTGATGATTCGACTGCACCACACTCAGCCGCCCCACCCCGTAAGAAGGGAGCTAATAACTTTGAGAGAGGCCGAGGCCGACCCGCGCTACGGCACCAGCCCCCTGAAGCGGAGCCTAGAGGAGATGCTGAACTACGGGTACGTATTGCTGGATAAGCCACGCGGCCCAAACAGCCATGAAATCGCTGAACGTGTGAAAAGATTTCTGGGAGCTGAGAGGGCTGGTCACGGCGGGACCCTAGACCTTGAGAGGGGGAGATCCCGCGGTATCCGGTCTGCTACCGATTCTTTTGGGAAGCAGTACTAAGGCTTCCGCTGAGGTCCACGGCTACCCTAAAGAATACGTCTGCGTCATGCGGCTACACGGCAGAGTTAGCGAGTCGGAGCTCGAGTGGGGGCTCACTCAGTTCATTGGAGAGTTCTATCAGACACCGCCTATAAGGGCAAATGTCGCGAGGAGAGTGAGGAAGAGAGTGCTCTACGAGGCAGAGGTCTCGGAGATTGAGGGTCGCGACATTCTCCTCAGACTGGTAGTAAGCGGCGGCACATACGTTAGAAAGCTATGCCACGACCTAGGGGTATTGCTCGGGGTCGGAGGCCACATGCTTGAGCTCCGGCGCACACGCATAGGGCCGAGGACTGAGAAGGAGGCGGTCAGGCTTTTCGAGCTGCAGCATGCCCTCAGAGAGTTCAGGGAGAAGAGGGATGAGCAGAGCCTTAGACGGGTTATTCGGCCGATAGAGGACCTGCTCGAATATCTCCCCCGCGTCGTTATTCTTGACTCAGCCGTAGACTCAATCTGTCATGGAGCGCCACTCGCGAGACCTGGAATCGCAGGCATCGAGCCCGGATTCCAGAGGGGGGACTCCATAGGAATCTACACACTCAAAGGAGAGATAGTCGCGGTGGGAATCGCGCTGAAATCAGCAGAGGAGATACTGAGGGGTGAGGGACTGGCCGTTAAGACGGATAGAGTCTTCATGGCTAGGGGCACGTATCCTCCCAGCTGGGGTAGAGGAAAATCTAAAGCGAGCTAAAAACATATATGAGCTTAGGCCGGGGTGGCAGAGCGGTTAATGCGCAGGCCTGGAGAGCCTGTGGCCCTCACCGGGCCGCGAGGGTTCGAATCCCTCCCCCGGCGGACCCGATCAGAATATCAAGGAAGGGGGTAGGAGGATAGGTAAAAAAGCATGGTCAGGCTAAGTTAAATCAGGCCGGGGTCCCATAGCGGCCATTGGGGCGGCCTCGAGATCTACTAAGCCCAGCTGGTCAGGAGAGTGAGCCGCTGCCCCTTCGCGGGGCGCGAGGGTTCGAATCCCTCCCCCGGCGCATAGTTTTATGCCAAAAATTTACGGCACCATCGCAAAGAGGCCCAACACACATTTTCTGCGGCGGGCGGGATTTGAACCCGCGACCACCAGCGCTCTACCCAAAGGCCCGGATGGCAGGCCTCCACACACCCTTAGGGGTGTTTGGTGTCCTACCAGGCTAGACTACCGCCGCTCATCTCCATCTCTATCCGCGCCTGTATAAATATTCTAAAACGCCCCGCGCGGGCTATCCACCCGCATGCGCGATATATGGGATGCCTCCGAGAGCGGCTGCTTGGATTCAATGTGGAAGATATTTACGATAGGTTCACTCAAGATGCGAGGGGCACTTGCTGTCCGAGATAATCTCCGCGGTTTTCTCCTCCTGGACAAGAATCGTGATTGCCCTCTCAATCTCAGTAGTAGCCGCATTCCTTGTGGGGATATACTCGGGGAGGAGCCGGACAGCAGAGAAAATAGTTATCCCCATCCTGGATGTTTTGCAGAGTGTCCCAATACTGGGGTTCTTCCCCGTCGCAGTCTTCCTCTTGGCTGAGGCTATACCGATAATTGGATACGAGGTCGCCTCAATCTTTCTGCTCTTCACATGCACTTTCTGGAATCTCGCATTCGCGACCTATGAGGCCGCCCGCTCCATCCCCCACACCATAATAGAGGTCGCCGACCTCAGCGACCTCCCACAAAGAGAGAGACTGAGAAAAATCTACATGCCAGCAGCTATACCAAAGATCGCAGACCAGTTACCGGCCAGTCTAGCCAACGCATTCTACTTCTTAGCCGCAAGCGAGGTAATAACGCTGGGCGAAAAAGAAGCGAGAGTAGCCGGAGTAGGCACCCTAGTCATGAATTACTTGACAGCAGGAAACTACACGGGAATAGCACTCACACTTTCCGTAACTGCGGCGAGCATCGTGGCGGCCTACTTATTGGTCCTGACCCCACTACTGTCATACTCCGACAAATATCGGTTCGACGTCGTTAAAGCCGAGGGTGGACCCGCCAGGCCAGCAATATACGGCCTATACACTCGCGCACTATCAATCAGGATACCACTCAGAGGAGGCTTTAGTCAGATTTCGGCTCTCGCTCAGAGAGCCACGCCCATACAGCTCGTCAATATCCGGCACATGAGTGCAGACATCAAGAGAGCCATACTTTTCATAGCCGTCATAGCAGCTCTTGCCTTTCTATCCCCGCGAATCTATGCAAACATCGACGATATTATTCTCGCAGTGGTGAGCGTCGCCGAGGCTGGAGTAAGACTAGGGCTCCCTAACATTGGAGTTGCCCTCGGCTTCTCGGTTATTCGGCTACTCGCATGCCTTAGCGTAATGCTGGCTGTGACGGTGCCGTTAGCCTACTTAGTCGTTGAAAAGCCGCGCACCAGAGCACTTCTGCTGCCCGCGCTCCAGATTATCGCCTCCTTACCGTCCCCCTTAATATTCCCTCTCATCTCAGGCCTCTTTACGGCAAGCAACTTAACCAGAGAGCTCGGAGCCATACTGCTCATGCTGATGGGCTCGATATGGTATGTCTTCTTCTCAGCGCTCAGCGGTTTCAGCAGAGTACATGAAGAGTATCTAGAGCTCTCTAGGCTATACCGCCTCTCAGTCCTCCAGAGGTTCAGGTATATCTATCTCCCATTCGCGACTCCATCACTGGTGACGGGGTTGATAACTGCTAGCGGCGGTGCGTGGAACACGATTATAGTGGCGGAGAGGCTGGGGGAGGGGGGTAAGATCTTTGAGGTTAACTCACCAGGTCTGGGTAAGATAATGTCGGAGCTGGCTGAATACGGGGACTTAGCTGCTTTAACATTCACTCTGATTGTGTTGACGGCTTTCATAGTGGCTATGAACAGATTGCTCTGGCATAGGCTGTACGAGTACTCCTCTAAGGCGTTGAGAATCCATGAGCAGTCCTGAGCCTCTCATAGAGATGAGGGATGTGACCCATGTCTATAGTTTGAGGAGGGGGACCTCCCTCAAAGTTATTGAGAATCTCTCAATACTGGTCAAGTATGGAGAATTTCTTGGGATAGTTGGGCCGAGTGGATGCGGGAAAAGCACGATTCTGCGGATTATGGCTGGCCTTATCAAGCCTTCCTCAGGAGTCGTCATCTTTAGGGGAGCAGTCCTGAATGGAACAACGCATAGAATATCCCTCATGCATCAGGTCCCCCCTCTCTTGCCTTGGCTCACGGTCTACGAGAACATCCATCTACCACTCATATCTCGGAGCGACTTGACAGAAGAGGAGAAGAGGATAAAAGTCTCTCAGCTGATTGAGCTCATAGAGCTTACCGGCTACGAGTCCGCATACCCTTACGAGCTTAGCGGGGGTATGAGGCAGAGGGTTGCGCTGGCTCGCGCCCTCGTCACCGACCCCGACTTGCTTCTTCTCGACGAGCCGTTCAGCAATCTAGACCCCCTGACAGCCCTGATCTTGAGCAGAGAGATAGAGTACATGTGGCTGGAGTCCACCCTGCCTCCGGCCTCAGTAGTCATGGTCTCCCACGATATAGATGAGGTCGTGATGCTTTCTGACAGGGTTATAGTTCTCGGGGGTAGGCCTGCAAGGATTCTGGCGGAGGTGCCAATAGAGATGAAGCGGCCCAGGAATAAGAAGACAGACGAGTTCTATACATTAGTCGACCAAATCTACTCACTTATCAGCTAGCCGAGCCCCTCTCTTAAACTTGAACATCTCTTGCCCGCCATCATACGCGAGATAACCTGTCGGGACAAGCCACTCTAAGATGAAAGACTTAACCCTCGTAATGCTGTCAGGGTCTTCGCCGCAGAGTTTGAGGTCGTTACAGAGCTCGTGGATGGTTATCGGCTCCCTCCTTCGGCTCATATACTCAAGAATCGATTTGAATGGCTCGACATTCTTCAACAATTCCCTAAGCATCTTAATTTTTCCAGAAAACCTTCTCCTTGAGAAGGAGATTCCCTGCTCGGTCAATACCGCGTCCCCCTCCTCGATTCTCGCCAGTCCCAGCGCCTCGCAAGCAACGAGTATTTCCATCACTAGCCCTGACTCCATTCCAACCTCTCTCACTATCGTCGCTATATCTGCCCTATTTTTCAGTAGGGTCATGACCTCAACCAATCCTGCAACCATCGCGGGTGTAACCTGTAAGGGGCATCTTGGCCCCTCTTGATTCAAAGTCAGACCATATCACTATAATATTTCCCATATTTAACCGTGCGGATTTAAATTTGCCGCGCTTTTATAGACTGCTTATAAAACAATAATTTAAGAGGGCGGCCGTATTAACTCTTCAAGAATAACGCCCACAGAGTTCACCATATTTGCAAACTCCTGGTACTTTTTTATGACGCCCCAGTCAATCTCTGTCGAGGCGTTCTTGATGGCTTGTAACAGGTTCTCTGCGTCAACCTCTTTCTCTTTCAGGATTACTGCAGCCTTTTTTTCCGCCAAGGATCTAGCGTTTGACTCCTGTTCTGTCTGCCTCGGAATTGGCGTTAAAACGAGCCTGCAGCCAAATGCGAGTGCTTTCGCTGAGAGAGTGTGGCCAGCCCTCGTGATTACTATGTCAGAGGATGCTAGAAGCCCGTATTCATCATCGACCCACTCCACCAGCCTGACGTTTCGCGGGACGGCAAAATCAACTTTGGCACGATTGACGCCCGTCATGAAGACTTGATACTGTTTGAGGGCCGGTAAGAGGGGCAGCATAAGCTTTATGAACCGAGCCCGGTCGGGTGCCGGTCCTGTCGGCATTATTGTTATCAGCTGGTTTGAAGGGTCGAAGCCTAGCGCCTCTTTCAGCTTTTCACGGCTTGGGTATTGGTGAGGCTGCTTCTCCATGATCGGTCCGACAAGCTGCGCGCGTCTTCTATCCTTTTCACGCATCTGGAGGTTTTCCTTAGAGATCGTGAGAGGCGGCGGGTAGTCGGCTATTATTAGTCTGTCGCTGAGGCTCCACGCTATGGTGAACGCGTTTATAAAATCTTCAGAGATACTCGCTATGCCTAGCCACCTGTCTTTTTCTAGAACAACCTTATACTGGTTGAGGAGGAGCAGGTTGGGGATGCGTAGAATGCGCGAAGCTAGTATTGCTGAGACTCTGGTGTCGGACAATACCACATCTGCATCGGCATCCTCTATCAATTGCGACTCGATAAGTGTCTGTAGGCTTACTTTGAGGGGTAGGAAGATGTTTTTGATTAGCGTCGCCTTTAGGCTGACCTCGCCCATAGGCCCTCGCCCATAGTCTACAGCTGGCACAGTGTTGACGCTTAGCCCAAGCCTACGAAAATACTCGACAGCGTCTCCATAAGTTGAGATGCTGACGCCGTATCCTCTTCTCAGAGATTCACGGATAATTGGGGCGCATCTGGAGGCGTGACCAAGTCCCAAACCACATACGCTAAAGTGGATGTGCGTCAATTTCGCGTTCAGCCAACTAAGTTACGCGGCTCTAGGCATGATACTAACTCTTCTTATGGCCCCGCGCGGCTCCTCCTCGGCAAATATGTCAGCGGCGAATCTGTATATTTTTACGTCTTTTCTGAGCCAGTCCGTAACCCGGAGACCTGCCTTCAAGCATAGGTGCATGAGAAACTCTTCAGGGGTCCAACCATACTCTACGGGGACCTGAGGTAACAACAGTCCAGCGCCCTCATCAGCCTCTATTATGAGGCCGTCAATCCCTATCCTTATGTGCTCTGGTAATGATCGGGGCTCCACTTTGAATAATTCGGGCTCGGTTAGAAGGCTTATCTCTAGTATCACGCTACCGACCTCTTCGCTGGTCAGGCCGGGGAAGCGTGGGTCGCGGAAGGCTGCCAGCTTTGCGGCCCGTATTGTATCATCGATGATGTTTGTTTGGGGGATTGGTATACCCATACACCCTCTTAGCTCCTTTGACTCGTATGTATAGAGTGTGACAAAGACCCCCCGTCTTATGGCTGCGAGCTGCGAGTCGCGAGGTGGCTCAGGGGCCCGCTGGAGACCTAACTGACTCTCAATCGCTGACCTCGCGAGGCGGACTAGGAACGCTCCCACCTCATCGCTGATCATTCCAGAATAGATTACGAATTCTCAGCCTTTTATCTCTTAGCAGCCTCGACCATTAGCCTCCTAGCCTTTTCAAGAGTTCGGGATATGTTTCTCCAGTGGCTGCCCCTCCAGTATTCCTGTCCGCAGCTCTTGCATACCCATCTCTCCCCCGTGGACCGTTCGAGCTCGCCGTTGCAGAGCGAGCAAAAAATGAACTTCGGCGTGAGAAAGTCGTCGCGACTTATTCTCCAGTTCCGCTCTAAGTATAGGCCTACCTGTGAGAGCTGTTGCTCAGTATCGTTTAATGAGAGAAGAACAGAGCCGGCCCCTCGGCTTGTTAGCCTCCTGTAAAGCTCAGCATCAGAGGTAAGCACTATGCGCTCCTCTTCCAGAGACTTCTGAATTATGCTGTTGTCGGCTTCGGGGTAATAGATTGTGTCGAATCCGAGCATTCTGAGCCAGCGCGCAAGCTTTCCATGCATCGAGTCTGCAAGAAATCTCGGCCTATGTGATGCTTCTCTTCTCGAGCTCGAGTCTGCACTCCTCGCAGACATACTGGTCCTCGACCCTCACAAGCATATCACTCCATTCTCCACAAGAGTCGCAGTATCCTTCGAGATACGGCTCGCTCTTAGAGATGGGGATACCCCTCAACCTGAACTGCTCTTTAGCTATCGTGATTATGTCTGGAGTTATTTTTAGAGCGTCCTTCAAGCTGATGATACCCTGCACGTTACCCTTGTAACTGACGATGAGCCTGCTTATTCCTAGACGGGTCATGAGCCTAAGGGCCTCCTCCAGCGTGGCGGTAGGGTCTATCGTCACGAGCGGAGAAGACATGATCTCCTCCAACCTGACCTCGCTCGGCTTCCTATCGAGAGCCACAACCTTCTCCACCAAGTCTCTCTTGGTCACGATCCCGACGGGCTTACCATTCCTACTAACAAGGATGCTACTAATCTTGTATTTGGCCATGAGCCCGGCCGCCATGTCCGTCGTGCTGCTCGAGTCCAGCTCTATGACCGGGCTAGTCATGACCTCCTTTACCGTTATCTCCTCGCTTAGGAACGGCGTCATCCACTCATGCATCATGTCCTCTTGATTAAAAATCTATCTAACGCTACGCGGAACCGTATATATCCCCTTCAAGCATGTCCTCTGTGAGACCATCTTAGAACGCGGCATCTACCGTAAGGGACTATCGCTTCGAGTTGGTAAGGCTTTATCTCCCCCCTCGCTACACCTATCGAGCGTTCAGCGATCTCGATCAGTGTGCGTGATAGGGTTGAAGCCGCTTCCTTCCCCGGCGTAATGACTGCATAGACATCGGCCTCCCGTGATACCCACTCTTCACAACCGACTATTGGTCCAAGACGCCTCGAATATCCGACGCAGATCTCTAGCTTCACAGCTATGTAGTTTTTGGGTGGTTTGACTATGAAGGAGCCCTTGGGAAGATATGTGCCTTGGGGGGGTGAGAAGCTTATCTGGTCTGGCTTCACCCAGTAAACCGTCGTTGAGGAGACTTCCTCCCTCCAAGCCCTGCTGAAGCTGGCGCATAGCGTTGCCGCCGCGCGCAGGTCATCCTGCCCGGCCTCTGCACCCTCCTTCAATATCGCAACGGGGGAGCCGCGCACCTCGGCGTGAAAAACGAGGTCGGGGGACTCCAGATGCCTCTTCAGAAGCCGAATGTTGGAGGATGTGTCTCTCCCAAGCACTATCAAGTGCCCGCCGGCCGTCAGGGACCATCTATATCTCTGATACCATTCAGCCCCTCTGCTCCTCCTCTCCACTACTTCCTCCAGAGCGGTGGGGGGTGGGCTCTCTCTTAGGCTTGAGAGCCTCCTCTCCAGCTCACTTATCTCGCTCATGAGATTCTCGGCCCCCTTCATCGTAGTCTTAGAGGATTGGTAGAGCTCGTCGATCTGCCGCGTCACAGGTTCACGAATGCTTAGCTTTACCTCCCTCCCCTCTATCAAAAGTGTTGCAGTCCCTGCGACGCTGTCAATCGACATAACCAGCCCCTCGAGACGCCTGCCCTCACGTATCTCCAACCAAGAATCCTTCAATTCACTAATCTTACTGAAGAGCAGGTCAGCAACCTCTCTGAGCTCCGAGGCCTTGGTCCTCAACTGCTCTGCTAAAGCCTTTTTCTCAGCAATCTCCTTCTCGATCTTTTTAGCTTCTTCAAGGATCTTTCTCTGATGCTCAACTAGTCTAGCGCCTCTGAGATACGACTCGTATACTCGCATCGCGGCCCGGTTTATGCTCGTCTCAAACTCCTCCAAGAGGCCCTTCTCTGCGAGATGCTTCAGCGGGAATGGGGCGAACGCGACATACTGGTCTCCGCTCCTGTAAAGCCTTGGTTCAGGCACAGAGGCCAGCCTCAGAACCTTGTCAAGACTCTCAGCGATGGCCGCTCTCTCCCACTCAGCTAGCTCTCCAACACGCTTTGAGGGCTCGACACCAGCCCTGGCAAGGACCTCATCAGAATATTTCCCACCCAGGCCCAGCTCTCTCGCGAGGACGACTCCTATCCTCGATTTTCTCTCAATAACACTTAAAACTCTGAGAAGCTCCTCACCACTGGTCACTGTTCGTCTTGCCTGTGGCGGAGAGTATGGCCTTCCCTTCTCCAGAGATGTGGAGGCTACCACATTGCCCCCGGCGTCAAGAAGGCTTAGACCGCCCCCAGGGAAGACCTCTGCAACCAGTCTATAACGGATTTCTCCTCTCTCGAAGTGTAGGATGGCGATTCTCTCGCCAAGGACATGCTCGCAGGACTTGAGGGTAAATCCCCTCAGTGTTCGGCGGAGCGTGATGGTGAGGGAGTCCAGCTCGCCGTGCTGCTTGAATACCCCCTCCGCGAGGAACAAGGCCTTCCCAGGCACGATCTTTAAGTCACGGACATCCTCTTTACTTGTCAGCCTGAGGATGTATGAGCCGTCGAGCCCGCGGTATATCTGCGAGGCGTAACGGGGCAGCTGATTGGCGAGCTCACTAACTATCGCAGCGATGTCTATGCTGTTTACCTCGAATTTCGTCTTCTCTATCACTATCTCAAAATACACGCCAGCGTTTTTATCAACGTTTACTACAGTGCTTGTAGAACGTGCTCGATGTAGTGTAGCTCTGGTAAAGCCCCTTCAAAAGAGACACGGTCATTAACAACGGTCTTCGGAACAGCCATGACTTGATACCTCTGCGCGAGGTGGGGGAACTCTATAACCTCGACCATGTCGGCGACTATGTTGGGGTTCTCTATAGCCATCTGGTGAGCTGCTCTTACTGCTCGAGGGCAGTATGGGCAGGTGGGCGTGACGAAGACCTGTATGTGGAGTGGCTTGTCTACTTTTTTCAACATCTCTAATGCCTGTGGCGGAAGCCTGGAGCTACCTCTGGAGACATCGACTATGTCCTCCAATAGTGTGACGAATTCGTAGCCGCTGGGGACGCCGAAGAACCTAACCCACCTTTCCTTCTCCCCCAAGAGTAGTGTGGCGGGAATCTTGTCTATCCGCCACCTATCAGCCACATCTCTATCCCTCACCAAGTCATAGACCTCCAGCCTGAGCTGGCTATTCAGCCCTGAGAGCTCCTCCAATAGACTCCTAGTCACTTCGCAGTACTCACACTCAATCTCTTGGGTGAAAAAGAGCATCCTCACTCCTCCCCTCATCCCTTCCTCGAGCTTCTTCCTCACAAACTCCCTGTCTCGCGGCTTAAGTATAGCGCTCATGCCCTATACTACTCGGGCCGCCCTTTTTAACTGTTATTAGCACAACCACCATACCGAGACTAAGGATTAAATTCTGAACAAGACAATCTGCTTTGAATGGTCGTAGAGCAGCTGCAACGAGTGAGGATAGTAGCACCCGCCAAGCGTAGCCCCGACCTCTTAACCACACTGCTAAAGTTTGGCGAGTTCCACCCTGCGACGCGCGAAGACGCCGAGATCTCTTTTAGGCTTGGGACGCTATATGAGAGGTCGAGAAGGCTATACCTGGATCTGGAGGCGGCTGTTAGGCTCCTTGAAGTGGAGGCTGGTGGGGGTGTCGTCGAGGTGCTTTTGAGGGGGGAGCCCGAGCCCCAGAATTTAGACTTGGAAAATGTGGAGGAGCTGTGCCACTACATTGAGGAGAGAAGCCGCCCGATTCTCTCAAAGCTAAAGGGGACAGATGCTAGAATCGAGGAGCTTAGGACCCAGATTGACAGGGTTGAGAAGGAGGCCTCCAGGCTCTCAATTCAGTCGGCCATAGGCCTCGACCTTTCAGCACTTTATAGCGCCAGAAGACTCTACGTGGCGGCCTTCATAGCCTCGACACGTGACTTAGAAGAGATTATGGGAGCTCTTGAAGAGGCCTCTGTAGCTGTCAAGCCGCTTGAGAGAGGCTCCTCACTATTGCTTGTCGTCTCAAAGGTGAAGAATAGGGAGAGGGTGGAGAGGATTCTAAGGACATTTAACCTGACCCCAATAGAGCCTGTCGCTTTCGAGGCTCTGGAGAAGCTATCGGCGCACCTAACAGAGCTCAAGGAGACGCTTTCTAAGCTCAGAGATGAGTTTGAGGGGCTCCAACAGGAGAGGGTTAAGATCAAGGCCGAGTGGGGGTCCGAGCTCATCTCGCTGAGGGACTTAGCCCGGGGCCTCATGGATTCGATTCAGAGGATAGGGGGCGGAGCTGGGCGGTTAGTAGTCTTGGAGGGCTATATTCCCTCATCCATGAGGGAGGAGTTCCTGAGAGAGGTCGGCGGCCTCGCATACGTAGATATCTCCCCCATCCCTCAACGCGAAGCTCACATCGAGGGACACGAGGAGAAACCGCCTACAAGGATGAGGAACAACTGGTTTACCGAGGCCTTCAAGCCCGTAACACTCATTCAGGGCCCACCCTCCTACTACGAGATTGACCCCACGCCGATAGTCTCCATCTTTCTGACGATATTCTATGGAATAATGTTCGCCGACTTAGGCCAAGGCCTCGTGATAGCCGCCTTGGGGCTGGTACTGAGCATGCGCGCCAAAGGCTCCTTGAAGCTCTGGGGCCGCTTACTCTTAATCCTCGGAGCATCAGCGGCGACCACAGGCTTCCTGATACAGGAGGCGTTCGGATTCAAGCTCTCGCCGATCACCGGGATTAAGCCCATCTTGGAGCTCATCGAGCACCACGGAGGTTCTGCGGCACTCAACACAGAGGCCGTTATAACTCTCTTCTCTTTCGCACCACTACTAGGCTTTATCCACGTCTCAATAGGGCTTGGACTGGCGGCATACATATTGTTTAGACAAGGCGAGTATGGGGAGGCGATTTTCTCGAAGGTGACCTCGCTTGCAATGTATGTCTTCGGACTACTCTTCGCCCTCGCCTTCCTAACCGTGAGAGGATTCGGGACACTCTTTACCAGCCAGGAGCCCGTCCCCCTGCTGGGCCTTCCGGTATCCTTGGTTGGAAACATAGGAGTATATGGGGTCCTGCTGTGCATTGCGCTCTTAGTCGGTGGTAGGCTTGTCAGCTCCTTCTTCGGCCTTTTCCCTAAGGCGAGCCCCTTAAGTCACATCGGCACAGGGCTTTTGGAGGTTCTTGAGAACATCATACACTTTATGTCGAACACTCTCAGCTACCTCAGAATCTCCATACTTATGATTATTCATGTGGCCCTGATGTTTCTTATCAACTCCGCATGGGAGGCACTCTCCTACGCTTCTATCGGCATACTGATTATCGGGAACATAGGCGTGATGGGGCTCGAGGGGCTTCTGGTCTTCATCCAGGCCCTGAGGCTTCATCTTTACGAGTTCTTCACCAAGTTCTTCACGGGCGAGGGCATCCTCTTCAAACCCCTCTCACTGACATCCCCCCGGCTAAGAGTTGTTTTCAAGTAGTAGAGCTGGCTGCCCTGTATTCTCTAAAAAGTAGAGAGGGAGTGCTCCAGTCTCCAAAATTAGACATCCAAATATATCCCCAATGCAAGCTAAGATTCAGGTTTGCTCGCCATAAAGGGTGGAGAGCGCGTCCGTGTAGAGCCCTTCCCTTCTTGGCCCGTCTGGGGGCGCGAAGAGGAGGAGGCACTTCTCGCGGCGCTGAGAAGTGGTGTCTGGGGTAGAGGTGGGCAGCTTACTCAGAGGCTGGGGGAGGTTTTTGCATCCTACATAGGCTCAAGGTTCGGCGTCCCATGCATGAATGGGACGACAGCCCTGAAAGTGGCTTTACGGGCCTCTGGTGTTGGACCGGGAGACAAAGTCATTACAACACCTTATACATTCGTCGCCACCTCGTCCGTAATTGTGGAGCTCGGCGCAGTCCCGATATATGTCGACATAGTTGAGGGCGGAGTCAACATAGACCTCAGCCTCGTGGCTGAGCGCGTAGACGGGGACGTAAAAGCGATACTCCCCGTGCATGTTGGCGGACACCCAGTAGACATCGACGTTATCAATAGCATATCAAGGGAGCACTGCGTCTCCGTCATCGAGGATGCCGCCGAGGCACATGGAAGCGAGTGGAGGGGTAGGAGGGTGGGGAGTAGCTCGACTGCGGGGTGCTTCAGCTTTCAGTCAAGCAAGGTCGTCACGAGCGGTGAAGGCGGTTTAATAACCACAAACGACGAGGCGGTAGCTAGTCTCTGCTCTTCACTGATAGACTGCGGTAGGACGCCGGACAAGGACTGGTACGAGAACGACATCTTGGGCTACAACTACAGGATGAGTGAGTTTCAGGCGGCGATACTTCTAGAACAGATGAAGAGGCTTGACAGCCAGATTGAGAGGCGTCAACAGAATTTCACTCTTCTCTCTAAGCTGTGCGAAGAGCTGGAGGGGTTCAGCGTCATCAAGCCTCCACCCGGCGCATCAAGGACTTGTCACTACTTAGTGATGCTGCGCGTGGAAGCAGAGCTTTTCCGCGGAGTTCCGAAGAGGAGAATAGTTGAGGCGCTCAGGGCGGAAGGAATCCCAGCCTCCGCTGGCTGGCCTGTCCCACTCTATCGATACCCGCCCCTCGCAAGGTATCTCGAGCACAAAGGCGTCAGATCCGACCCCGACGCGTTCCCGAACACTGAGGCGGCCGCGGCGACTCACATCTTCATACATCACAGAGTATTGCTAGGCGGATACAAGGAAGTTGAGGACGTCTTCAAAGCACTCAGAAAGGTCGAGAAAAACAGGGATGAGCTTTGATGAATCTAATCGTGTTCGAGGATGAGGCTTGGAGGAACTTTACACAGGTAACGTATACTAGGCCTGCCTACAGATTGCTGACGCCGAGCGGCCTCATATTGGACAGGATAAGGAAGGGCTTTCTAGGCTACGAGATGTATGCGTTTATCAGAGACTACTTGGCTGAGTTTGAGAAGGTGAGGGAGCCGTCGCTCAGAGTTAACACCAGTCCCAGCCGGGATGATGGGGCTGTAATTATCAACGGGCTGATAAAGAGATCAGACATAGTCTTCCGGCTCATCGAGAAAACTGCTGGCCGCGAGTTCATACTATTGGCAGGTGACAGGATATGCGCCGCCCTGCTGAGAGGCCACAGAGTCTCAGAGATTGAGGACCCAGCCGCCCTCACTACGCTCTTAAAATCCATGGTTGGGGAGGTTGAAGCATTGGAGGCGCCCGGCGACAGCCTCTACAACTTTCCGTGGGACCTCTTAGAGGAGACACCGCCTACTCCACCTGTAAGCGAGCCCTATCAGCATGACCAGCATGTTGTAGTGCTTGGAAGACCTGAATACGTCTTCATCCCGCCCAGCTGCGAGATAGAGCCATTCACCGTGATAGATGCGCGTAGGGGCCCTGTGATTCTGGGTGAGAATGTGAAGGTGGAGTCTGGCACGAAGCTGATTGGGCCATGTGTGATTGGTCAAGACTCGATTGTCTATGGCGGCAGAGTGGGGCCAAACGTCTATACAGGCCCAGTATGCAGGATATCAGCCGAAATAGAATACACGATCATGACAGGATACAGCAACAAACACCACTACGGATACATAGGCCACAGCATGATTGGCGAGTGGGTTAACATAGCAGCGGGAACAACCACATCCAATCTCAAAACAACCTACGGCGAGATAAAAGTGAAAATGGGTGACAAGGTAGTGCACACCGGCAGACAGTTCTTTGGCTCCGTGCTAGGCGATCATGTGAGAACAATGGTTGACACAACACTCATGACTGGAAGACTCGCAGGCCCCTTCGCGGTCCTGAGCGGGGTGGTAGTCAAGAATATTCCGCCCTTCACGGGGATAGACTTCCAGAGAGAGATGTATGAGCTGGAGCTGGAGGTTGAGCTAAGAGTCCTAGAGAGAATGATGAGGAGGAGAGGAATCTCACCAAGCGAGAGATACCTGGAACTCGTCAGGAAGCTGTATGAGTTGACTAGAAGCGAGAGGACAGGGGTGCTGGGGCATAAAAGCGACCTGCCATGAGCTACACACCGCGCCTGCTGCTCGTTGGTTGCGGCTTAATGGGTAAAAGACATATCGGCGGGATTTATGAGATTAGGAAAAGCGGGCTATTCCAGGCAAGGCTGGTCGGAGTGGTTGACGCGATTCCAGAGCGCGCCTCGGAAGCCGCTCAGCTAGCTGAGAAGATGTTGGGTGAGAGGCCGATGCAATTCAGCTCCCTACATGAAGCTGAAAGGGCAGCCGAGTTCGAGGCCGCCGACATCTGCACAGACCCCGCAACACATCATAAGATAGCTCAGCCCCTACTGGAGAGAGGAGTGAGCTGCATCGTTGAGAAACCTCTCTCACCCACTGTGCGCGGATGCAAACTAATGCTGGACGCTGCGAATAGGGGAGGAGGCATACTCGCCCTAGCTGAGAACTACAGGAGAGACCCTGCCAACAGGCTGGCAAAGTGGATGATTGAGGGTGGAGAACTGGGCGGCTGGCTGGCTGCAGCACAGATCGTTGTGGGTGGAGGTGACAACGTTTTGCTAACCCCGTGGCGCCATAAAAAGTCTGGTGGGATACTCATAGACCTCTGCTGCCACTATACGGATATATTCCTCTACTATTTCGGTCCCCCTTCAGGCGTCCAAGGGAGTTCAGCTCTCCTAAGGAGGACTAGGTACGAGAGGCGTGTGAGAGGCGACTCGGTCGAGAAAACTTCCTTAGAAGCGGAGGCTGAAGACTTTCTCAGTGCATGCTATTTCTATGGCGGCGCTGTTGCAACCTTGTTCGTAAATCTCGCAGCCTCGGGTGAGGGCATCTGGCGGAGAACAGTCTATCTCGAGGAAGGGTCGATTGATGTGCCCATGGAGAGGACGGGTGAGCCTGTAAAAACCTCGAGACCCAGTGACAGCGACTACCTCACACTCAGGCCCCACACAGTCTTCACCGGCCAGAGAACGGGTACGCCTTATTCTCTCTCACCATCCACTGCCGCGGAGGTTTACGACAAAGAGACGCGGGCACTGTTTCCGGGGCTGATAAACGGCTACAAAATGGACTTCTGGGAAGTCGACAGAAAACTCATCGCCCTTGAGCTGCTGGACTTTCTCCGCTGCGTCGTTGATGGCGGACGACCGGAGACTGGCGGGTTTGAGGGCATGCTCTCCGTCGCCATGGTCTTAGCAGCTCTCGAGTCCTCTCATCTTGGAAGAACGGTTAGCCTAGATGGGATATTAGAGCTTAAGACAGAGCGTTATCAGGAGAGGATTAACAAGGAGCTGGGCCTCGTCTCAGATAAATAGAGGGCAGAACTATCTATCACGGCATGGAGGTAACAGTCGGGGTAGCCTCGTTTCAAGGGGACGTGGAGGAGCACCTGTCAGCAACTAGAGAGGCCTTAAAGAGAGTCAACGTCGGCGGGAGGGCTGTGACAGTCAAGCTTCCTGAGGAGATCGAGGCGGCTGACGCTCTCATAGTCCCTGGAGGCGAGAGCACTGTGATGGGTAGGCTCTCCAGCCATACAAAGGCGCTGGACGCTCTGAGAAGAAAGATTCTCGCAGGAACACCTGTGTTAGGGACCTGCGCCGGGCTGATACTGCTCGCTAAAAGGGTTTATGACAGGGTGGTTGGCGAGACTGGGCAGTCGACTCTCGGTGTTTTAGACATACTGGTTGAGAGGAACACTTATGGACGGCAGAGAGACTCCTTCGAGGCCTTAATAGACATCCCCGCTCTGGGGCTGAGAGAGTATAGGGCCGTCTTCATCAGGGCGCCAGGAATAATTGAGACGGGGGAGAATGTTGAGGTACTGGCAACTCTGTCTGGTAGGCCTGTAGCGGTCAGGCAGCGGAGTATCTTGGGGACAACATTTCACCCGGAGCTCTCGGAAAGCACGGCAATCCACGAGGAGCTCATAAGACTTGCGCTACTCCAAAAGTCAAGATAAAACAGATTACAGTAATATAACGGGTCGATAAAGAGATTCCCCAGAGTTGGTGACAGAGGTGGTAGAGAAGCTCTCTGAGAAAAGAAATGAGCTGATCGGTAGAAGCGAGATTGTGTTGCTTATCTCTAGCGGGGGAGGCACGCCGAGCAGGGCCGAGACGCTTGAGGCGGTCTCAAAGTATTTAGGCATAGACAAGGACAGGCTCGCCCTCGTCAATATCATGCCAAGATACGGCTCCCCAGAGGCAACGGTGACGGTCCATAAATACGACACGCCAGCAACACTAAGATTATTCGAGCCCCGATACCGACTTGTCAGACAGGGGATTGAGCAGAAGAAATAGGGCAAGTCGCAGCAATTTTAGACCGGAGGGGCGCACAACGGAATATGTATTTAAGTAATCGCTCGTTTCCATAAGTAGGGTGGCTTCAGTTGACTGCACCGGAGCAAGAGGACGAGGAGCTTGAAGAGATCCGTAGAAGGAAGATGGCTGAGCTTCAGGCTAGGGTTGCGGAAGAGGAGGAGAAGAGGAGGGCTGAGGCTGAGAGAGCAGCTGTTCTTAGAGTAGTGCTCACTCCGGAGGCGCGGCAGAGGCTCGCAAACATAAAAATGGCTAGGCCCGCTGTCGCAGAGGCGATAGAGAACTACATAATGAACCTCGCGCGCTCAGGGAACCTCAGAGGGCAGATAACAGACGACCTCCTCCGACAGATACTCGAGAAGATCATGCCTCCGAAAAAGGAGACCAAGATAGTCAGGCTTAGTAAGGACGAGCTCTAAGAGGTCCCCTCCCCAGTCGAATACTCATATAGTCCTGCATTGTCTCACTTATTGGTGAGTGAAATGGCGAAGACTTTGCCGGTGAAGAAGAGGCTCGCGGCGGCACTAAAGAGGGCTAAGGGTGTCCCAGCCTGGATTATTGTTCGGACGGGGCAGGAGGTAAGGGTCAGCCATCGAAGGAGAAACTGGAGGAACTCTGGCAGGATAAAGCCGTAGGTGGTTTAACATGTCTAAGAGGCGCTTGGAGATTACTCTCAATTTGAGAGATGCCTACAAGGCTCCGAAGATGAGGCGCGCGAGGCGCGCGCTGAACATTATCAAGAGGAAGGCGGAGAGGGTGGCGAAGACCGAGAGGGTGAAGATCTCTGAGGAGCTCACAAGGTTTATTCACAGCAAAAGTGTTGAACGGCCCCCACGGAAAATCACGATAGTTGTTGAGAAGGATGAGGAGGGTGAAGCAATAGTGAGGCTGGGAGGTGAGGGAGCTGCCGAGCAGGGCACAGACAGCTAATGTTCACCTCATAGATGTTTATGGCACCCCTCACGTGGGGCTTTTTGCAGCTGTGAGTGAGAAGATTCTGGTAGTCCCGACCGGGTTGCCAGCGAAGAAAATCGATCTCATGTCAAGCATATTGGGCGTCGTGGCCGTTCAGACCTATGTTTCAGGCTCTATTCTCATAGGCCCGCTTCTATGCATTAACAGCAATGGCGCCATACTACCAAAAACTGCGCTCGAGGATGAGGTCTCAGCATTGAAGGCCGCAGACCCGAGCCTAAACATCTACATTTATAACGGAAAAGAAACAGCAATGGGCAATATGATATGCGTCAACGACCGCTGCGTAATTCTCTCTCCCGACATACCGGTCGAAGAGAGGAGAAGTATTGCGGACGCTCTTGGTGTGGAAGCCCACACCATGTCCATCGCTGGAAGAAGACATGTTGGGTCGATATGCCTCCTAACGAATCGTGGAGGACTGGTTCACGTGGAAGCAAGCGATGAAGAGATTCAAAAGATTGAGGAGTATTCAAAGGTCGGAGTCATGAGGGCAACAGTGAACAACGGTAACCTGTTTGTGAAGAGCGGGATACTGGCAAACGGAAAGGGAGCACTCATTGGGAGGAGAACGCTGGGCCCCGAGCTGATGACGATTTCCACCGCTCTCGGCCTATAGATGGTGAATCGTATTTATACTGCGTGAGACAAATCATACAAGGATGATATGAGTATTAAGGTCACTAGGGAGGACGTCGAGAGAGCGGTCTCAGAGCTGGGGGTACTGGAGCGCGTAGTCCGTGAGCTTCAAGCCCGAGTCTTAGCGCTTGAGAGCTCTATTAGTGAGCATGACAGGAGCCTCGAACTTCTCGATGAGATAGCGAAGTCTCAGAGCGAGGTTAAAGGCCTTATGCCGATAGGTGCGGGGGTCCTAGTTGAGGGCGTGATAACAAACATAAACACGTACAGGGTGAATATAGGGGAAAACATATTCATAGACATGCCTCTCGACAGGTGTCGGAGCTGGCTCATGCTTAGGAAGCAGAGACTTGAGCAGGCTAGGGCCGAGACTTCGCGCGCTCTACAGGCCTACCTCGAGAGGATAGAGGCTATCAGAAGGTTTCTAAGCACGATTGAGAGAGCTGCAAGAGAGGGGCAGGGTGAGGCGGGTAGGTCTTAGATGCTTGAGGGGCTCAAAAAAGCCTTTCAAATACTCACCGAAAAAATATCCACAACACACCTCTCTGAAAGCGAGCTGAAGCAGGTCCTTGACGATTTCAAGCTCCAACTAATCACGAGCGACGTCTCGGTCAAGACGGCTGAACATATAGCTGAGCTAATTAGACCGAAGCTCGCCGGGCTACGTGTACCGCGTATGGGTAACGGCGACGAGGCTATAAAGTCGATATACCGGGGGGCTTTACTAGATGTTCTCATCGAAGCATCACCCGACAGGCTTTTCCACGACATCTTGGAGAAGAATAAGGTGAGAGGGGAACCATACGTCGCGCTCTTTGTCGGCCCGAATGGAGGTGGGAAGACAACAACAATTGCTAAGGTAGCGTACTGGTTGAAGAAGCACGGCTTGAGCTCTGTCTTATCTTGCAGCGACACATTCAGAGCCGCCGCGATAGAGCAGGCTAAAAACTTGGCGGGTCAGGTGGGGATTAGGGCTGTCAGCCAGAAATATGGTGCGGACCCCGCAGCTGTCGCAGTTGACGCGATAATGTCTGCCAGGGCGGGGAGGGAGGCCGTCGTCCTCATAGACACCGCGGGGAGAAGCGAGGCGAAAAGGAATCTTATGGATGAGATGAACAAGATTAAGAGGATTACAAACCCTGACTCTGTCTTCCTAGTCCTTGACTCTCTGACCGGCTCCGTGGCGCAAGAGCAGGCCAGGAGATTCCATGACGATGTGGGCGTGGATTGTGTAATACTCACGAAGCTTGATAGCGACTCTCGAGGAGGGCTCGCCCTCACAGTCTGCCACGAGATTCAGAGGCCCATAATTTTTCTCGGTGTCGGGCAGGGATTAGATGACCTGCTCCCCTTCAGAAAAGAGTTTCTGATCGAGAGGATATTAGCCTAGGCTTCGCCGCATTCTCGCGCTTGATAGTAACTCGGCCTTAGCCTGCTCCTCATCGCCCTCGATCAACGAGATTAAGAAATTCTCCACAGTGTTCACGTATTTCCTGTCACTGGGAACCTTCGGGCCGCATTTTATCCCAAGCATTTCCTCTGAAGCGGCTATGTCCTCCATATATTTTGGTATAAAGCCTTTCAAAAATTCTTGCCCGAAAACTCTTTCAACTTCGGAGCCAACCTCTGCTAGGAGAGAGAGGTTTTCCCAGCTCACAAACCTAGCCGAAAAACTAAGGTCATGTTTCAAGTTCCTGTGAAGCCATAACACGGTATCGAACTCTTCCTCACTAAGCGCCCTCAGACCCCTCAGACCTATAAATTCGGGAGGCAGACCCAAGGTGTAAAAGAATCCTGAGTACGGGATGGCCCTTGGAAGCTCAAAACCTCTGAACTTCCTCGAATAGCTGAAAAGCCCTATGTGGAGTTTTCTCGACCTTCTCGAAGGTATGAGCCTCGACTTCTTGTTGACCTCTTTAGCAGAGAGCTGGAGAGATTCGCTGTAAATATTCATGAGCTTTGAGATGCATGTAGTAGCGAGCTCTTCGATGTCCCTATCAAGAATATCTGCTTCCCGAGCGGGCAGCTGGGAGTTAAGTTGCTCAACAGCCTTGATTGAATCGTTCAAGGAAAAGTCGTATCTGAAGGCTGACTGTATAGTAACAGTATAGACGCCTGAGTACTCCTCTAGGAATTTGTCTGTGTTGAGAGGCGAGTTATGACCTCTAAATGGGAGACATCCCGCGCCGATTATTGGGTAAATCGGAATTCCGAGTGTTTCCTCTACTTGTCTAGCTTTAGAAAGGCCTAGTTTCGCCAGAAGTGTGGCTGAGATGAATCCATAGGATAATGCTGGGTCTGAGCGCGCGATGAAGAGCCTCACGTATGATGGTGTGATGAGCTCAACATACTTGGTTAAGATCAGGTCTATGCTGAGTATTGAATCCATGTCTTCGACCAGCGGAATTACTTCGATGTCTTTGGGGGAGACATCGCCTATAAGGTCTCTCAGCGTGTAACCTTTGAAGTCTATTAAAGAGCTGAGTGGCTCCACGACTGCGCGTCTGTAAACCTCCTTCACCCTTATTATGTCGTTTTGGCTGGATGTGAAGGGTAGTATTATCTCGAAGATGAAGTGTCTGTTGTCTCCGTAGAAGAGCCTCGCTATGTCGTTGTGTCGCGGTATCGACTGCAGGGATTCGAGGAATACCTTTCTCTCGGCCTCCTCTATGAGGGGGTTAGGGACCCTGAATGTTAGGAATATGTCTCTTCCAAGCATCTTTTCCCCGAAGAAATCCGGGTAGGAGCTGAGTAACTTCCTGACGACGTGAGGATCGATGTCTTTTCCCTCGGAGTCCCACATAACCTCTTGGCAGCCATACTCTTTGAACGCCATATAGGCCTCCTTGACCTCATCTTCCCCAGCGATAATCTGATTACTACACCAGGCTGGAACGTTGGCGTTGTCCGGATGCTGAGAGGCCATCGTCTTGGGAATCGCCCTCTCCAACCCGCGATACCCTCGCCATAACCTCACTACTTATCTTAAATAGCTATTAATGAGAAGTGCTATGGGGGGCCGGGAGCCGGGGTACCCAAGTCCGGACCAGCCTTCCACGGGGTCCAGAGGGGCAGGCCTTGAGAGCCTGTGGCCCTCCACGGGCCGCGAGGGTTCAAATCCCTCCCCCGGCGTTCGACGATATCATCAGTCACTTAAGGAGCGGTAAGCAGCTATCGCTGCTTGGCCTAGAGCGATGCCGCCGTCACCTGCAGGTGCTTGAGTCGGCAAGAGAGTCTCGAGAGAGCTTCCCGTCAAAGCCTCTCTTATGCCTTCGAGGAGATAGTCATTCACGGCTGCTCCCCCCGAGACGGTGACGAAACGCCTCTTTCCCGCCACTCTCCGCGCGATGAGGCCGAGGCCGTAGCCCAAAGCATGCTGAACCATGTATCCTACCTCGCTCCTCGACTCCCCGTTCCTTAGCCTTTCAAGGGCCTCGAGAAGAATGGTGGTTGTGTCGAGGATGGCTATCTCACCTTCCACGATCTTCGGCCTTATTCTCTCAGACGTGGGGCGAGAGTTGTCTTCTAAGACGATGGCTGGCTCACCTTCATATGTCCTCCTGTGGCAGAAACCGAGCATTGATGACGCAGCATCTAGGACCCGACCGGTGCTTGAAGTGAGAGGCGGCGAGCCGTCTAGCTGCTTCAAGACGAACTCAAATTCAGCCCAGCCACGCCTCAGACCCTTTTCAGTTATGCCGAGCTCTCTAAATACCTCTGCGAGCTGCTCCCTACCAAGACCGCTGGAAAGTATCCCTGCAAGCATCCTCACAGGATACTCAACCGCCAGATCGCCGCCGGGCATAGGCTGAGGCCTCAAACATCCTACACGCCTAAACTCCCTCAGACCCGCGATCAAGACCTCTCCTCCCCAGGCCGAGCCATCAGACCCAAAGCCCACGCCGTCGATGGCGATACCCACCACCTCTTCCTCTTGGAGACCATACTCCGCGATCACGGCCGCAATATGTGCCCAGTGGTGCTGAATCCGCATAAGCTCTCCGCCATTTCTCTGCGCCCACTCCTCAGCCAAGAGAGTCGATGGATACTGGGGGTGGAGGTCGGAGGCGTGGAGCGAAGTGTTCAGCTGGATATTGTATGTTCTGACGAGGAAGCTTAGATATTTCTCGAGTTCAAGGAAGGATGCATATTCATCTACGTCGCCTATAAACTGTGTCAGAATAACATTGTCTTCGAAACAGACTGCGCCAGCGCTCTGGAGCATAGCGCCGAAGGCGACCACATTTTTCTTAGAGCGGAATGGGAGCTGAATCCACCTGGGAGCATATCCCCTACCTCTCCTCAGCATAGCTATTCTGCCACCGCTGAAACGGACCACACTATCATCCACCCTATTCACAATCTCTCTATTATGCGTGAGAAAATAGTCCACGATCTCCGAGAGCCTGCTGAAAGCCTCCTCATCTTTGGTGCACATGGGCTCGTTGTGCGGGTTGCCGCTCGT
Source organism: Thermoproteota archaeon (assembly GCA_030550155.1). Classification (GTDB taxonomy): domain Archaea; phylum Thermoproteota; class Nitrososphaeria_A; order Caldarchaeales; family Calditenuaceae; genus HRBIN02. The sequence continues at coordinate 3,524 of JAUQPZ010000002.1, read as the reverse complement.
CATTATCGAGTATTTCTCTCTGGTCCACTTGAGGAGAAGGTGGTGAAGAGCCGTGTATGGGAGGAAGACTCCGAGCTTCTTTAAATTCGGCGCCACGAGGCTGGAGACCTGCGCACCATCTCTCCTAGGAAGAAGCATAATGGGCTTCTCGGGCGAGTCCAACACCGCTGACGCCTCCGGGCTGAGCTCAACGAGACTTCCAGCAACATCTAAGTCGAGGACCATTACGGCGAAGGGCTTCGTTGGCCTTCTCTTCCGCTCCCTCAGACGCGCCACTACCAAGTCATCGACAGCCGAGGCGGCTATGTGGTAACCACCCAGCCCCTTCACTGCGACTATAAATCCCTCATCGAGAAGCCTGGAGGCCTCCCTTACCGCCTCCAAACCGTCAAGAACAAGCTCACCCCTCGCTGTGTAGAGCCGCGTGCGTGGGCCACATGCTGGGCAGCTTATGCCTTGCGCGTGAAATCTCCTATCGTTAAGAGGGTCTTCATACTCGGCTCGGCACTGGGGGCAGAGAGGGAAGGCATGCATAGAAGTATTTGCCCTGTCGTATGGTATGCTGTAAAGCATCGAGTATCTTGGGCCGCAGAAGGCGCATGAGTTGAAGGGGTAGTGTTTCCAACGGCTTTCTGAGAGAATTTCATTTAGACAGTCGCGGCATATCGAGAAGTCTGGAGGTATGATGGACCTGTGCTGAGTGGAGGCGTCGCTCTCTCTTATCTGGAAGCCTCTTAGGCCGATGGGCGCCACTTCTTCAGATTGCAGCGAATCTATTCGCGCATTCTCGGGCTTCTCCATCATCAAAACGCGCAGAAACTCGTCTACCTCCTCTGACCTCCCCTCAACGTGAATCTCAACACCACTCCCTCCTATGTTCCTAACATATCCTGCAACGCCAACCCGATGTGCTACCCTATAGACGAATGGCCTGAACCCCACACCCTGAACTATGCCGGAGAGCCTCAGCCGCACAGCCCTCACAAAACTCACCCATGCAGCATCCAAGTGAATAGTCTATTACAATAGTATTGCACCCGCGTTTATTTAGAGTGATAACCTTTTTAAATAACAGGGGGTTGATATAAATGTGGCACACGCAAAAGACCTCCGGACGCTTACGAAATCCGTGTTTAGGGACGGGGTGCTTGCAGGCGAGATCGTGAAGATGATCAACGACTACTGGGAGCAGGTTAAGTTAAAGGAAACTTCTGTGGTCAAGATAATGAATTTCTGCGGCACACACGAATATGCTTCGACTCACTACGGCATAAGAAGCGTGCTGCCGCCTGGTGTTGAATTGGTCGCGGGGCCGGGTTGCCCCGTCTGTATAACCCCTTCATTCTATGTTGAGGCCGCCGTTAAGCTCGCTATTGAGGGTGTCACGGTCTATACTTATGGAGACTCCTATAAACTGCCCGCGGTAAAGGCCGTGGATGGTTGTAGAAGCCTCTCAGACGCCCGGATGATGGGCCATGACGTTAGAGTGGTCTACAGCTTCCTAGACGCGGCGAGGGACGCGGCAACCCATAAGAAGCCCTCGGTCTTCCTCGCAGTAGGATTCGAGACGACATGCCCCGCCTACGCCTCAGCGATCTCAAACAATCTCGTCCCACCCAACCTGACACTTATTATGGCTGGCAGGCTCACTCCCCCCGCTGCGAAATACTCTGTGGAGAGGGTTGGTAAGGTCTCGGGGGTCATAGCTCCAGGACACGTCTCCACAATTACTGGTGCCGGAGTCTGGCGTTTCCTACCAGAGGAGTATGGAGTTCCGGCGGTGGTCGCTGGCTTCGAGCCCCTTGATGTCCTGATAGCCATCGCGCTGATATTGAGGCAGATATTGGAGGGTGAGCCGAGGCTTGAGATCGAATATTCGAGGACCGTGACCTGGGAGGGGAACAGGAAGGCCAAAGCTCTTCTCGAGAGGTATTTCGAGGTCGTTGACGCTGCATGGAGGGGTATAGGCTTTATCGAGAGAAGCGGCCTCGCGTTCAGGGAAGAGTACAGCGACCTCGACGCCTTCAGAGTCTACGGTATCAGGGAGCCCAGCAGAGAGGAGTGGCGGCATGACCTTCTCCCCGGTTGCATCTGCGGCCAAGTGATCTTAGGTTCGGCTAAGCCTTCAGACTGTAAAATGTTTATGAAGGCCTGCACGCCTGGCACACCCTACGGCCCCTGTATGGTGTCGACTGAAGGGGCCTGCTCTATCTGGGCTCGGATGGGTGGGAGCGGAGTCGTGTTGGAGGTGTAGTGTAGATGTGTCTCGGAGTTTACGGCAGGGTGTTGGGGGTGACTGGCGAGTTGGCGGTGGTGGATTTCGGAGGCGGCTTAACCAAGGAGGTTTTAGTAGGCGTCGAGGATGTGAAGGGGGGAGACTACGTTGTTGTCCATGCAGGGGTAATTGTGTCCCGTCTCAGCGAGAAGGACTTCGCACAGGTCTTCAGTATCCTTGAAGAGGCGGCCAGACGGATTGGAGAAAATAACCAAGAGGCCATGAAATATCTTGAGAGGGTCAGGGTCAGGTTGAAGGAGAAAACAGAGGCTACGCATCTCGCTGGAGGGGACGTGGATAGGCCTTGAGCAGGATATCGCTAGCCCACGGCTCAGGTGGAACCGAGACCTCGAAGCTCATCCAGCAACTTATTTTAAACCGGGTCCCTGACTGGATGAAGAATCTTAACGGCGGAGTCGGCCTCGACTATCCAGACGACTCAGCGGCTCTACCCATACCGGGTGGATATGTTGTCACAACTATTGATGCATACACCGTCAGCCCAATCTTCTTCCCTGGAGGAGACCTCGGCAAGCTAGCCGCGGCCGGCACGATAAACGACCTCCTCATGCTCGGCGGCAGGCCTGTGGCCGTACTTGACGCGATAGTCGTCGAGGAGGGTGTGGAGATGGCTGTCTTGTCAAGGATAGCGGATTCGATGCTCGATATCTTGAGGAATGAAGGCGTCTGTTTGGTGGGCGGGGACATCAAGGTTATGCCGAGAGGCCAGCTAGATGGCGTCGTAGTGGCGACCGCCGGTATCGGTTTCGCCTCGAAGCTTATTGTAGATAAGAATATAGAGCCGGGGGACAAGGTAATCGTAACGGGCCCCATAGGGGAGCACGGAGCAGCGATATTAGCGGCCCAGCAAAAAATAGAGTCAAGCGAGTTCAAAAGCGACGTCTCACCACTGACTAGGCTTATGCTACCTCTCATAGAGAGCTATATCGACGAGATACACGCGGCCCGAGACCCAACGAGAGGAGGGGTGGCTATGGCTCTTAACGATTGGGCGAAGAGCTCGAACAACAACATAATAATTCATGAGTCAGAGATACCTGTGAGGGAACCTGTTGCAAACCTGTGCGAGATGATGGGTGTTGACCCGCTGAGCCTCGCATCAGAGGGCACGGCCTTACTCGCAGTATCACCACACGTTGCTGAGGAGATACTTGAACGCATATTCGAGATGGGTTACAGGGATGCTAGAATCATAGGCGAGGTTAGGGAGAAGCCATCTAGTCTAAGC
>JAUQPZ010000018.1 GCA_030550155.1 Thermoproteota archaeon | reverse complement strand
CCCTAAGACGAGGAAAGCGTACAAGACATTTCAAAAGAGTCCTGCCATTTGCTCTGATGCTCCCTCCCTTCCTCATGTGGAAGATGGCTTCTCTTCTCAGAACAGCGTAGAGCAGTAGTTTAAAATAGTTCCGGCAACTGGCTTTGGCAACTTTATAAGCATGCACGTAAGCCCTCAGCTTAGTAAGCAACAATATCAGGTTATTACGTTATATTGGCGTTTATAAAGTTTCATCACAGGCTCCAAAAACATTGGAACAGCAATAATTCTATCTATGGCTAGCCGCTTCCTGCAGCACCCTCACGTATTCTGCCACCATTCTCTCCCAGTCGAACCTAGCAGCATATTCAACGCCTTTCAAGGCGAGCCTCTCGCATAGCGGCCGGTCGTCGAGCAGCTTGACGACGGCTTCCGCCATGGCCTTGGGCTCCACGGGCGTTATAATCCCGGCTCCAGACTCTTTGATGGGGAATGATTCGTCGACGTCGGTTGCGACAACAGGCCTCCCCGCCGCCATATACTCCAAAAGCTTGAAAGATAGTCTTCCGCCAAGTGATTCATCTTGTGGAAGGATGCATACCCGCGCTTTCTGAAGCCATCTCGGCAGCTGGTCGTGGGGTATGAAGCCCGGCATCTCAACCCTCGCGCCAGCATACTCTATTAAACGCCGCCTAACAGCTGGTGGAATATCACCTATCAACAGGAACTTCACATCACTCCTCATCTGGCTGAGCATCCTCACAAACTCCAACAACAGCCTAGACCTATGAGGTTGAAACGTGCCATAGTAAAGAACGACAGGCACATCTGGCAAAGACGTAGGCCTAAACAGCTTTGTATCGACGCCGTATGGAATCACCTCAATCTTTTCCCCTTCTAATCCGAGTTTCATTAACTTCTTTCGAATAATCTCGGTAGTAACAACTATCTTAGCAACTCTTCTATTTCTCAAAACCCTGTATTCATTAAACCTCGAAAAATACGTTTTTCTAGCTGTCGTCTGCTGCGGCAAAACCAGAACAGAATCCTCAGCATCCACCACCACAGGCCTTCGGAATAAAAGCGGATGCATAGGTGCAGCGGTGTCAAAAAGCCAGACAACATCATGCTCCACAGCATTAATCCAAAGCTCGCTTAGATAGGGCCAAACCCTATATGTCACTCGTCTCGGGAGAGTGAAGGGCAAAACATGGCGGACATAAGCCGGCCTCATAGGAGCTACAGCAGAACCCTTCGGCATCGACCCAGCAAAACAGTAAACTACAAACCTTTTAGAAAACTCGTGTAGAAGCTTAAGATAGCGGAAGTTATAGAACGGATACGCCGAAACAGCCGTGGCGAGTCTAAGCGTCATGTAACAGCTCAAAAGCCCCCTCTTCTTCTATTATATCATCGTTTCTTCCAAGCCTCTAGCCCATAACTGACGCTTGGAATGATTCTGGAAAGGCTTGTCCAAGCGAAATCAATATTTGAAACAAGCCGTGAAATCCCGCCAGCCCTTCTTCTTAATGGAAAGCCGTAACCTCTCACCTCAAAGCCTAGTCTTTTAAGCTCATGTATAGTCCATCCCGACTTGTGAGTTAAATGAGCTGCCCGTCCATGTGTTTGGGCGAAGCCGTTCGGCGTCGTGAGATAAACAAAACCTCCTCTGCGAGTAACTCTCTCCATCTCCTTGACGAGCCTATAGCCCGCGGCCTTGCTCAAATGTTCTAAAAACTCTATAGCCATGGCAATATCAACCGATTCATCAGGCAACGGTATGGGATCAGTCTCTAAGTCTATTTTGACTAAGTCATACATCTTGCTCATTGCGGCCAACTTCTCCAAATATGGCTCATAAATATCCAACCCAGTTATCTTCAAAGGTTTACCGGCGATAGACGCCAGCAAATGCCCAGCCCATCCAAACCTACATCCCACATCCAGCACACAGTTCAGACCCTCTTCTAACTCGCTCACAAACATACTGAACCTGCTCGCCACTAAACCTTCAAGAAGGCCCATACATGACCACAAACAGACTAAGTTACTAAAGCCATTATTAAACAAATCCAGATAAGAGCAAAACACAGCTTTTTAGATACCTTTGACGGAAATAAGGCTGAGTCTTGTCGGGAAGCATCAGGGTACGGTTCAGCGGCATTCTCCTGTTCGTTGGCAACCTCGTCACGCTTCTCACAGGGCTAATCTTTAACGTATTGATAGCCCGCAATCTTCAGCCCGCGGCCCTCGGTGTCTGGTTTTTCATCGGTAGCGTAATCCCATACTTCCAGATACTGGAGAAGGCAGTGCCCTACTGGGCTGGGCGCGATATACCGAGAGGGCGCATAGTCGGTAGGACGACGCTCCAATTCAACCTCCTGATATCGATACCAATAACCCTAATATTCATTCTGCTCTCAAACACTCTCTCAGCCGCCATAGTCTCGGAGCCGCGCGTCTTCATTCTCGCATCGATCTTCATACCCGTCTATTATGCGACAGCCGCCCTCACATCCGTCACATACAGCACGGCCCCCCACAAACTCGGCCCCAGAACAATAATTATAGACGGGGTCAAGATACCCCTCTCACTCGCCCTACTACCCATAGGGCTCGAAGGCGTGATTACAGCGGTTATAATAGGGAACATCGTCTACACGGGCTACCTCTACGGAGTCTCTCGACAGTATCTTCGCGACAGCTTCGACGTCTCGTGGCTCAGAGTGAGCCTGAAGAGAATCTGGCTCCCCCTTCATGAGAACCTCATAAGCTACCTCTCGATGGCCGTCGACGCCCTAATAGTGGGTGTTATGCTCTCAGCCACAGACCTCTCGCACTATGGAATAGGCCTGGCTATATCGAGCGTCGTCGGAACAGCGAAGGGCTTGACAGGGGCCATCTACCCCAAACTGCTTAAGGCGGGAGCCGCATCGGAGAGCGAGCTCAAATCTCTCTTCAAGTTCCAGCACATCTTCGTCACACCGATGATCGTGGGCGGCATAGTCTTGTCAACCCAGCTGGTGGAAATCTTCGGGACAAGATACCTTCCTGCGGCGCCTCTACTGCCTATCCTTGTCTTCTCTCCGGCCTTGGGGCTGGTCTCACTGACCATGAGGACTGTAATCACAGGATTAGAGAAGGCTGATAGGGGGGCCTCTGGTTTGAGTCTGCTCAGAACAACCCTCTTCACGACTCAGCTGCCGGGCTATCTTCAACTAGCAACTCTCGTTTCGGTGACGGTTTTGTCTGTCGGGCGTCTCGGAATAATGGGCGCGGCGATAGCCCGTCTAGCCGCGTCGGCTCTGAGTCTCGCTCCCATGTGCATGCTCTACTCGAGGGTGGCGCGTCTGACAACTGTGCTCCATGGGCTAGAGAAGGCCACCGTCGCATCAGCCATCATGGCGGCTGCTCTAACCCTGTTAAATCCCCGCGGCAGCCTCCAGACTTTAGCCTCTATAGCCGCGGGGGCAGCCATATACTTCGCGACCCTTCTCCTCATAGACAGGGACTCGAGGCAGCTGGCGCGTAGGGCGGTGGATGAGGCTAAGAGGCTCGTGATAACCCAGGCGGAGTAGTGAGTCTAAGGGGACTCGCGGGCCCTGCGACCTGCCCCGCGGCTGTGTCCGGGGGCGCTCAAGTTTTTTAGCGGCCCTCTGATGCTCCTCTCCTGTGGGATGATTATCGTAACCGGGGCCTTCGGGTTCATAGGCAGCCACGTTGTAGAGCATTTAATTAAAGCCGGTGAGGAGGTTGTCGCCGTAGGGCTTGCACCACCCTCGGAGGACAACCTCAGCTATCTTCTCAGATATAGCCAATCGGGGAGGCTCCGAATAGCTCGGTTGGACGTTGGCAGCTTAGAGGCCGTGAAAACCCTCCTCAAAACACATCAGCCCCCCATAGTCTATCATCTGGCCGCGATAGCCTCTCATAGGCTCAGCATGCAAGACCCATACACCTATCTTCACAACAACTACAACACGGTCTTAACCGTTCTCGAGGCGGCGCGCGCAACGGAGCCATCTCCGAAAATCGTCTTTTCATCAAGTAGCAGCGTCTATGGCGACAACCCCCCGCCACTGAGGGAGGACATGCCCCCCAGGCCCAGAGGCCCCTATGCACTAAGCAAGCTGATGGGTGAACGGCTCTGCGAGATGTATAGCGAGGAATACGGTCTCAGATGCCCAGTAGTCCGATACTTCAACGTCGTGGGTGAGAGGTGCAGGAGGAATATCGTCTTCAGGGTATTTGCTGAGAGGATTCTGAGGGGTGAGCCGGTCGAGGTCAACGGCAGGACTGTAGGAGGGGTTTTCAGGTCTGCCGAGAGGGATTTCACATATATCTCCGACGCAGTAGAGGGGACTCTCCGCGTAGGCGAGAGGATTGACGGGTTTGATGTCATCAACATCGGATTCGGCCGGCCGGTCAGCGTCAGGCGGATAGCGGAGCTAATGATGGAGAGCCTCGGCAGGAGGGTTCCAATACTCGAGAGGGAGCTTCTGCCTCACGAGTCGCTGTTGAGTTATTCGGACAATTCAAGAGCTCGTGAACTCTTGGGATGGAGCCCGAAGATAAACGTTGAGGAGATGGTAGCTAGGTACGCGCAATGGGCTCTGGGCGGCGGGCTGGCTCTCTGAGGACGCTTAGATAAACCCTCAGCAACTCCGCAGCGACAACCTCTGGGGCAAACATCCCGGCCACCCTTTTCGCAGCGGCCGCACCCATCCTCTCCCTAAGCCCGGCGTCAGAGACCAGTTTCTCAATCTTCTCGGCGAGCCCCCTGTAATCATCGGGCTCGAACAGGTAACCCGTGACACCGTCCTCCACTATCTCTTTTAAGCCGCCGGTCGATGAGGCTATAACAGGCTTCCCCGCGGCACCAGCCTCGGCGGCTGTCATTCCGAAAGGCTCGTATCTCGAGGGGACGAGAACGATGCCCGCCTCTCTGATAAAGGCTTCGACATCATACCTGTGCCCGAGAAAATCGACTTTCCCCGATATGTCCAAATCATCCATCATCCTTCTTAAATTCTCCCCCTCCTCACCCTCTCCGATGATCAGGAGCCGCGGCGCCCTCCCAGTCTTCTCCTTCAGATGAGCCAAGGCCCTAAGAGCCACATCTACTCCCTTTACCCTATGAAGCCTAGCGACGAGCACCAGCGGGCCCTCCGCGGCCCTTTCGGGCGGGCCACTGAACCTCTCGAGGTCGATGGGGTTGTGGACGGCCGTGAGCTTTCCCCCATAGCCGTGCGTTCTCTCCACAATCTTCTGGAGCCACCGCGAGCATGTTGTTACACTGTCAGCGAGTTTGAGTCCCAATATCCAGGAGATGACGCCTAGCACTCTCTCCCGGAATCCAGCTTCCTTAAGCTCGTAGGGGGGGTAGCCCTCGAGCGTCAGTATCCTCCTCCTGGCCGCTAGCAGCGCTGAGGGATACATGAGTAGGAATGTTTTGGGTGTGCTGAAGTGGGCTATGTCGTGTCTGCCCGAGACGGCTAGTCTCAAGGCTAGGAAGAGCCAGTAAAGCGGGCTTGGATATCCGTCGATATTCATCACGTGGCAGACAGCGCCGGCCTGCCTCAGCCTCCTAAAGGCAGGATATCTGAGGGCCGCTGCCGATGTTATCACTGTAACTCTCACCACCCCTCTAGCCCTTCTAACGACGCCAAGAAGCAGGTGGACAAGAGCTAGCGAAGCGCCTGTCAACCCGTGCTTGGCTGGGATGACTGAGACTATCTTCACCATGTTGAGGTGGCTCCGGCTGAGCTAAATATTCATATCAGCCCAGGGACTGCGAGGCTGTCATGGTGTTATGACGATTTTTATCCCCTCCCCGTTCTTGAATGTCCGCAAAGCCCCTTCGAACTCCTCTATCCTGTAGCTGTGGGTCACCAGCCCTCTCAGGTCTATCCTCGAGTTTACGATAAGGTTTAGCGCCTCCGCCATCTCGCGGTCGGTTGCTGCGTTACTGGGTATTATCGTGACTTCTCTGACTATGAGGTCGCTGATGTCGTGTTGGAGTGTTGAGCCGTGTGGAGGAACCGCGAAGAGCAGGACTTGGCCCCCTCTCCTCGCGAGTCTGATTCCTAGGGGGAGGGCTAACGGTGAGCCGGCCGCGATGATTGAGACATCTACGCCTCTGCCGCCCGTCATGTCCCTCACTTTCTCCACGGCGTCTATTGTTGATGGATTTAACGGCGTTGCTCCGTATTTCTCGGCGACCTCGAGGCGCAGGGGGTTTATGTCGAGACCAAATACCTGCTCCGCCCCATTCAATCTAAGTATCTGTGTGAATGTCAGCCCCATCGCGCCGAGCCCCACGACTGCATAGGACTCCGGCTCCTCCACGGCGATTCTCTTGATTGCGCGGAGTATGCAGGCTGTTGGCTCTGTGAGGCAGGCGTGGATTGGGTCTAGGCCGGGTGGTATTTTATGGATTCCTCTCCTCTCGACGATGAATTTTGGGACGATGAAGTATTCGGAGAAGCCTCCGGGTGTGAAGTTGTATTCTCTGTAGCTTGGGCACATGGTAGGGCTGCCTTTGATGCAGTAGTAGCATGAGCCACAGTTTACGTGGTGATGAGGGACAACCGCCTCCCCTATTTTGAGGCTGGTGACGCCTTCTCCGACCGCAGCCACTATCCCCGCGGCCTCGTGGCCTATGACCGGCTTCGAGCCCTTATACCTGCCCTCAAGCTTCTCAACATCGGTGCCACATAGCCCGCAGGCAAGCATCTTGATCAGAACCTCGCCTGGGCCCGGCTGCGGAGTCTCTAACTCAACTATCTCGAAGCCCTCAGAGCCTATAACAACGGATTTCACGAAAACCCATTCATGGCGCGTCGATTTAAGCTATGCCTCTTTGCGTAGGTTTATTATTGCCGTGTGCCAGCTTTAGTGCGTGCATCGCATCGCGACGCTGTCCACGCTTACCTTGCTTTTTAGCCTGCTGGCTATCCCAGGCCTTGGAGTTAGGTATCTTGAGGAGTTCGAGTATCCGCCTCTCGAGTCTCAGCCGAGTGCAATGGTTGTAGATGATGCGGGGGGCATTTGGCTTGCTCTTCCGGAGGAGGGCTCAGTGGCCAGGTATGTTCCTGAGGCTGGGTTGAGAATTGTTGACTTAGGGTTTAAGGCGACGGACCTGGTTTACGCACATGGCGTTGTTGCAGCTTTTCAGCCTGGCTCATCCGAAATTGCCTTCGTTGACGCTGCTCGGAGCGTCGTTACGTGGAGGTCTTCCGAGGCTGGACTCATTGATGACGTTGTCGCCGTGAGTGGCAGCTTTGTACTCGTGAAGAGTTTTCCGACAATGTCTCTCTTAGTGCAGCTCACTCCGAAGGGTGAGGCTATCTGGGAGAACATGATTGCGGATAAAGTGTTGGAGAGGAACAGGGTCGCGGCTGGCTCTGATGAATATGTCTGGCTTCGGACATCTGAGGGCAGTTTGCTCGTGGTGGAGCTGGGGCGTGAGGGGTACAAGGAGTTTAGGATGGAGAAGAAACCGGTTCTGCTGGCTTCACGTGAAGGTAAAGTGTGGGCTGTCGACCCTGAAGGAGGAGTAACACGTATATCGATAAGGGGCGTCGAGGCTAGGGTCAATACGGGCTTCACTGCTCGTCTTGGCGATTATGTTTTTGCGCTCCCATCTAACAGGCTTGCTATTCTCTCACGCATCGAGAACATATTAGTCGAGATTAGCGGCGACAGGGTGTCTAAGGAGCAGCTTCAAGTAAGATTTCTCCTCGCGGCAATGCGCGGCTCGTCTAGCATTGTGCTCCTGGATGCCAGTGAAAAAAGAGTCTTGGTTGCCTCACTCTCGAGACCACCCGTAATCTCGGATGCCTCTGCTCAAGTCCTCAGTGATGGTCAGAGAATTCAGGTGAGGGCTAGAGTCTCTGATCCTGATGAGGATCTGGCTAGTGGCTATCCGAGGGCCGCAGCCCTTCTTGGCACACAGGTGGTCTCTACAGAGATGTCCCGTGAAGGTGAGATCTATACCGCGGAATTGGCTGTACCCGTCGGTGACGGCGCCTTAAGAGTCTATGTCCAAGCTTTGGACCTCGGGGGCAACGATATGAGGCTTGATGTCGCAAGTTTCGAGGTTATGGGTGGGAAGGTTGTGGGGTCAGGCTCTGTGCAGCCACCGCCGCAGCCCCAGCCATCTACGGGAATATCTGAGATCTTACCTCTGGCTGTCGAGATGGCCTTTTTCGTGATTCTTGTCACGACGTTGACGTTGTTCTGGGTGTCAAGGGCGAGGAGCAGGGGTAAGAAGAGGAGGCGCTAGGCGTCCTTTTATTACCCGCTTGTGCGTGACATGGCCTCTACGCTAAACTCTCCGATGCCGTCGATTGAGGATAAGTAGTTCTCCAATGCCTCAGTTACGCCTTCCTGCTCGGGGACTGAGAACCATACTAGGAGGCTTTCGAGGCCGAAGGCTACCGCCTCTCTGCTTATTGAGAGTATCTTGAAATCTTGAGGAAGCCTCCCCTCCAGCTCCGAGCTCAGAGCCTCCAGGTCCACCTCAGAGTCTTGAGGCATAACTCTTACCGCTAGCACTACGCGCGCCATATCAGGGCCCCTCGAAGCCGCAAGCTGGACACGTGTAGAGCCTCGCAAGCTCTCTGCAAATCTCGCATCGCCATATCGAGACTCTGGCACAGTTTGGGCATGGGAAGTGGACAGACTTCATGTCTGGTGTTATGGGCCTATTGCATGATGTGCAGCGTGGGAATGTGACTGTCTTTACCGCCATTCTTTCTATACTTTTTACGACTCGTATTTAAGTGTCAGGAGACAGGTCTGCTGAGAATAGGTAGGCGTAAGCTACTCTCTGTGAGTGGGTCTCAAAAAAGTTGTGACTGATGGATGTTTTAGCCCCTTGGGAAAGGTGACTCGATATACTCGACGAAGAAATTCATTGTTTTGTCGCTCCAGAGGAACTCTCTATTGGCCCTCTGGCCTTTGTCGATTCGTATGTTTCCGTCCTGGTCTCTGATGGGCTCTCCTAGGTTGCCTTCGGGCGAGAAGGGCTCGAATACCAGCTCTTTCATCTCCTCATATCTCTGCTTGATCTCTCTTGTTGTCTCTGCAGGTATGGCTGGGCTGAGCGGTGCGAGGTAGACTGTGCCGTCGGGCTGTCCCGCCAAGCTCTCCGCGATAGGCCTACTCCACCTCCAAGGCGTCATGTCTCCTAGCCTCGTCCAGATGTCCTCGGGCTCCCAGCTGTTAGTGGCAACCAACCTGTAGAAATGAGCGTAGATTGGGCCCCAGTTAACTATCTGGCCTGTGAGATGCGCATTCGGTCCGAACTGTGTCATGTCGCTGTAGTGGCTGAAGCTCCATACTCGCCTCCCTTTCTGTGTGGTGTATTCCTCCGCTACTTGGAGAACTGTGGGTGTGTCCTCGGTGTATCCTAGCACGTCGGCGTTCTGGTCCTCAATGAGGGCTATGGCTGCTTCCCGAGCTTTGGGTGGGTCGACCCAGCTGTTAATCCATAAGACATAGGCCTTGATGTTCTTGCCTGTTCGTCTCTTGTATGTCACGTTAGCTCCTAGAACGAAAGCGTTTATGTGCCTCACGACCTCAGGTATGGGGAAGGCTCCCACATAGCCCACCACTCCTGTCTGCGTTACTGCTCCCGCGGCCAGCCCGTTCAGGTAATAGAGCTGATAGAACTCGGCGAAAGCTGTGCTCATGTTGGGCGTGGTTTTGTTAGGCTCTGGGGCCGCGCCACTCTTATACCCTGAGATGTGGACGAAATATTTATCAGGGTTGTTGCGGGCCGCCTCGACCATTGCATCCATGAACCCGAAGCTGCATGCGAATATCAGGTTGGCACCTTGGTCTAGGAGGCTCTTGATGGCTGAGGAGGCCTCGGGGTCAGGGACCAGCTCGATATAGGCGCTGCTCGACCCTGGAACCTTGGAGTCTGCATACCTCCGGCCCAGGTCATGAGCATAGGACCAGCCATAGTCTTTGGCGGGGCCTGGGTAGAAGTATCCTGCCCTTATAGCCCCCCTCTCAGCCGTCACGGTCGTGGCCACGGTAGTTGTCTTGGTGGTTACAGGCGCGGTTGACTGACCCGCGAAATAGCCGCCCACACCCCCTATCACTAGGCCTGCGGCGGCGCCACCAACTACTGCGGCGCGAGAAGCTCCCGACAGAAATCTCCTTCTCGAGATTTTTTCCCGGCTCATCGGCCTGTACTGTTGCTGGGCATTTAAAAATAAGCATTTCAGCCGTGGCGAAATTTTGCATGTTCATGTTCTTTGACACGTTCGTGTAAAATTGAGGGGTACTCGGATACTCCCCTTTATGAGCTGGTGAGGAATTCTAAGTCTGGGGCCCTTGTTGGACCGCGGCGCTGAAAAGTCAGGCCATTCCCCCTCTCCAAGCCCTAAGGTGGAGATGCGGGGCATCGTTAAGAGGTTTCCCGGAGTTCTGGCCAACGACAACGTGGATTTTACGATCTATGAGGGCGAGGTCCACGCGCTGCTTGGGGAGAATGGGGCGGGCAAAACAACCCTGATGAATATCCTCTACGGAATCTATACTCCGGACTCGGGGACCATAAGGGTGCGCGGAGTCCCCGTCAAGCTGCGGAGCCCGCGCGACGCGATCAAACTCGGAATCGGTATGGTTCACCAGGACTTCAGGCTAATTGAAGCACACACGGTCGTGGAGAACGTGTTTCTCAACCACAGGGAACTCGGATTTGTCCCTAACTGGCGGTCGCTTGAATCAAGACTGGAGGAGCTTGCGTCAAACTATGGCTGGAAGCTGAATCCGAGGGCGCGGGTTGGAGGCCTCTCACCTGGCGAGAAGCAGCAGGTTGAGCTTCTTAAACTTCTGGTGAGAGGCGCGGACATTCTTCTGCTAGATGAGCCGACCAGCGTTCTCACACCGATTGAGACCCGGATGCTCTTCAAGACGATGAGGCGGATGGTGGAGGATGGAAAGAGTGTGGTTCTGATTACGCATAAGCTCAGCGAGGCTCTAAGCGTGAGCGACAGGATTACTGTGATGAGGCGGGGCCGCGTAGTTCTCACAAGGCCGACAAGCGAGGTAACGATTGAGGAGCTATCGATAGCGATGGTGGGGACGCAGATTGAGGGAGTGGTGTCCCGGGCTAGGGGGGAGCAGGGCGAGAAGGAGCCTATCCTAAAAATCTCTAACCTCTCAGTAATGGGTGATAGCGGCGTCCTAGCTGTCAGGGATGTGAATCTAACAGTCTATCGCGGAGAGATACTCTGCATAGCTGGTGTCAGCGGTAACGGTCAGGTCGAGCTCGTCGAGGCTATCACAGGCCTGAGAAAACCCTTGCGCGGAAAGATAATTCTAAACGGGTTGGACATAGCAGGCGCGTCTCCGCGGAGGCTTTTTGAGCTGGGGCTATCATATATCCCGCCCGAGGGCAAAAAGTGGGGTATAGTGCCGGAGCTCAGCATCTATGAAAACGTGGCTCTGCGCGTCATAAGGAGGCAGCCGTATTCGCGGCTAGGTATGATTAAGTGGGAGAGCATCATCAAGACTGCTCAGCGGGTCGTCACAGAGTTCAGAGTTGACGCTTCGTCGGTTAAGGCTCGCGCTGGGTCGCTCTCGGGCGGGAATGTTCAGAGGCTCATTCTGGGCAGGGAGTTGACGACCTCGAATCCTCTTCTCCTTGTCGCGGCCTACCCTACGAAGGGCCTCGACATCGCGGCGACTGAGCAGGTGAAGCGCATTCTCCTCGGCCTCAGAGACGAGAAGGTTGGGATATTGATGGTGAGCGAGGACCTTGATGAGGTGCTGGAGCTCAGCGACAGAATCGCTGTGATGTATGGTGGAAGGATCGTGGGGGTGATTAAGAGGAGTGAGGCCTCGGCCGAAGTTCTCGGCTCCATGATGTCGCGAGGTGTTCCCGTTAGTGCAGCGGCGTAGCACTCTAAACTCGCTCGGACTGCAGGTGAGTTTCGAGAGAAGGGCCGAGATAGGCACGCGGTTCTCCATATCTGTAACACTCGGAATGCTGATACTGGCGTTCCTGGTCTCTGGGCTAATCTTCCAGCTCTTGGGATTCAGCGCGCCTCAGATATACAGGTCCTTCTTTACAACGCTCACAAGCGCCATCATGCTTGAAGAGGTTTTCAGGCGCTCGACACCTATCATCTTGGCCGCAATCGGGCTCTGCTACTCCTACAGGATGGGCTTCTGGAACATAGGTGCAGAGGGACAGCTATACCTGGGAATGATTGCTGCCACGGGGGTCGTCATACTTCAGAAAGCTGGGATTGGTCTTGGGGAGGAGCTCCTGCTACCCGCCGTGGCCGCGGCCTCTATGCTTGCTGGAGGGGTTTGGAGCCTGATTCCGGCCCTCCTCAGAATCAAGTTCGGCGCCAACGAGATAATCACGACGCTGATGCTCAATTACACAGCCATCCTGCTGGCCGACTATCTAATCCATGGCCCCTGGAAAGACCCGGCCGGATACGGGTTCGCCCAGACCGTCGCCTTCCCCGCAAGCTCAAAGTTTATGATACCTGGAGTATCCGAGGCTATAACCTACCTTATGATAGTCGGAGTAATCACCGCGCTCACCTATCTAGTCTTCAGATTTACCGTCTTCGGTTTCGAGTCAAGAGTCCTTGGACTGAACATCTTTGCCTCGAGATACGCGGGGGTGCCGACAGCCTCCACCCTCCTTAGAGGCGTCTTCATATCAGGCGCTTTGGCGGGGTTGGCGGGGCTTATCGTTGTCAGCGGGCTAATCGGAAGGATGCGCCCCGGGGCCTCGCCCGGCTACGGATACCACGCAATAATAGCCTCGATGCTTGGGGGCCTTTATCCACCCGCCGTCTTCATGTCTTCCATCCTATTCGGCATGCTACTCACAGGCGGAGACCTCCTTCAAGCAGGCATTCAGATGCCCAAGTCAGGCGTCGAGATAATAATGGCGTTGATATTCTTGGCCACCATAGTTGCCGAGTTCGTGAAGCGGTATAGGATCAGGGTCTTGAGGCTGGGGCGGGGTGTTGTGGCTTGACATTTGAGGCGTTCTCAATCGCTGAGGCTATCTTAGCAAGCGCGATCTCCGCGGGCACCATCTACCTCATAGCCTCCGTGGGCGAGTGTTTCACAGAGAGGGCTGGGGTAATCAATCTGGGGCTTGAGGGCATCATGGCCATGGGCGCAATAACCTCCTTCCTTGTAACCCTCGCCTACGGCCACTTGGTAGCTATACTCAGCGCGGCTCTGATAGGCGGTCTGCTGGGACTGCTGCACGCATTTCTCACAGTATCTCTGAGGCTCAACCAGATAGCTGTGGGCCTCGCGATAACTTGGCTCGGACTTGGCCTCAGCGGATTCATGGGCGCGCCCGAAGTTGCCAGAGACCTTCTCAGAGCCCTCAACCCCAATGTCCCATCACATCTCGCTGAGCTGAAACAGGCGCCCAGGCTCCCAGACCTTAGATTAGGACCTCTCGCTGAGACCCCAATCATCGGAAGAGCCTTTTTCTCTCAAAACGTCCTCGTCTATGCCGGAGTAGCACTAGCTATCCTGCTCTGGTTTGTGCTCTTCAAGACCAAGTGGGGGCTCTCTCTGAGAAGCGTCGGCGAGAACCCGGCCTTGGCGGACTCGGCTGGGGTCAACATCTACTTGGTGCGATATCTGGCCGTCATGGTGGGCTCAGCCCTCGCAGGAGTTGCGGGAGCCTACCTCTACATCGGATATCAGCCCTTCTGGGTTGAAGATCTCACGAGGAGCAGGGGGTTCATAGCTCTAAGCCTAGTCATCTTGGCATCTTGGAGCCCCCTCAGAGCCATAGCCGCCGCCTACCTCTTTGGGGGAGTAGAGGCGTTACAGTTCCGCATCCCACTTCGCGGCTTCGGCGCCGAGACACCTCAGCTCGTGATGATGCTACCATACGTTATAACAATCTTGACCCTCATAGCCATATCACTGGCTAGTCGAGGTAGGATACCTGCGCCCGCGGCTCTCGGGAAGCCATACTCCAGAGAGGAGTAGCTGGGGAGTTCATCGCTGCTGCATACGCTTAGCAATTGTCAGAGGGATGAGGGACGCGAAGCCCATAATGGAGAGGAATGTAAAGCCGTACTGAAATCCTCCGACATCTATCACGTAGCCGACGAGAGGCGCAAGGAGTCCCCCACCCCCGAGGGCGACGCCATAAATCACGCTGGTCGCTAACCCTTTGAGACCCGGCATTATCTCATGCATTATTAAGATGAGCAACGTGTGAAGGGACACAGTGCATGCCCCTATACTAATCACGGCGCCAGCCATACCCACGGGGTCGACAAAGGGGAGCGGAAATATGACCGCCGAGGCCAGCACCAAAAGAATCACCGAGATAGTATACCTGCCCTTGAGGTCTGAGAGATAACTGGTCAGGGGGACACCGGCTATCGCGCCTACAAAGAGTAGTGTTAGGAGAAAGCCGCCAAACTCGCTTCCAAACCCGCGCCAAACCGCCAAGAAAGAGAGGAAGCTCACAACGCCGTTGGCGGCTATCTGAAGCCCAAGCCCCGACAAGGCCACCAGAGAAGTTAGAATAAAGACATCTCTACGCGACAGACAAGGCTCTATCGCGCCCCTCCCCTCGCTCATAGCTCCGTTGGTTCGCGCCCCCTCATATTCTCCCAGCCTGAACGTGAAATAGAGCAGTAAAACCGTGGGTAGCGCGAAGATGGCAAGCCCCCGTAGCCCGAAACTCTGAGCAGCCCACAAAGAAAGGAACGGGGCGACGGCGGCGCCCACCCGCCCGGCTATCATGAAGATGGAGAAGAGCAATCCACGCCTCTCCGACTCATATGAGGAGTATGCGCTGGCTATGGGGTGATAGATAGCTGACCCCATCCCCGCGACCGCAACACAGACGAGTGAGGCCTCAAAACTATCCATAACTCCTAGGACGCCAATTCCCACCGCTCCGAGGACAAGCGAGAGGGGGAGCATGAATCTCAACTGGTATCGATCGAATATGTAGCCGAATAGCGGCTGCAGGAAGGCAGATGCGAAGAGGTAGGCGGCGGTGTAGAGGCCGGCTGCGGCATAAGTGAGGCCGTAGATGGTGGCTAAGAGCGGGTATAGGGGCGGCAAGACACTGCCATACATGTCATTAACTAGGTGGCTTAGAGAAAGGATTGATAGCTGCCTTGCTCTTCCCATGAGCCGCTCGGCAGATAAGAAGAGATAACACAGAGCTATTAAATGTATAATCGAGCAGGGCTGCACAATTCAGAAGATAGGCGCGGCATAAAGAATGGAGCTGGCCTAGATTTTCAGAATCGTGGACCGAATCTTAGCTATGGTCTGTGAAGAGAATAGCCGAGGCGCTAAGAGAGCTACACCCCAGACACCCAGTATCGATATAGTGATCGCGCCTCCCGTGAATGTTATTTCCTCCAAGAGGGGAAGCAGGCCCTCAGCCGGGTTCCAAGCGGTTAAGAAGGGAGGCCATGGGACAAGTTCACCGGTTATCACGTGGTCTGCGACGAGGGCCGCGGCTCCACCCCACATCAGCAACGTGAGCAGTCTGAGACTGCTCCTCCACTTCCCCGAACGACGGTCAGCCAGGCTTAGCAACACCGCAGCGACTAGGGGGGTAATGAAGCATGCCATGGCAGACGGCCCTATCGTAAATATTCTACTTTATTAACATAGGTATGTCCTAGCATAGTTTTCTAGTAAAAAATATGTATGCCGGGTGAGAACCGTTAAGACACCAGTATTGCCTTGTAGCGGGTCAAAGCTATCCACTTATACCCTCCCATCCAAGTATCTGGGAGCTATGCCGAGACGGCCTGCAACCACGTTTAGGCGCTCCTATAGGATGCGGATAGGATACGAGGGGGAGTATTACCTCATGAAGAAATTTACCTCACTTCAGAGGCCGGGCTACTATGCTGTGAGGACCCCGGGCAGCGGGACAGGTAAGACATTCAAGCCTGACCTCCTAGTAGTGGAGGCGGGCGAGCTATACGCCATAGAGGTCAAGTCAACCAACAGGGACTCAATCTATGTTAGGCCCGAGCAGCTGGAGCGGCTCAGAAGGTTTGCAGAGCTATTCAGAGTCAAGTGTCCACATTGTGAGAAGGAATTTGGTCCCCGGCCAGTCCTAGCTGTCCGCTTCCTCGGGAAAGGGTGGGTTTTCAGAGAGGTGAGAGACAGCTCCGATATCCATATAAGCGTAGGAGGAGCTGGAGGGTCAGCTGAAGAAAGAGCTAAAGAATACTCGACGCTTGAGAATTATTATGCTTCTGAGCGAGAAAAGAGTTCTCATCGCGGGGGCCACGAGCGAGGTAGGCCAGGAAACGGCTCGGCTCTTCGCAGAGCACGGCGCCAAACTAGCGCTGGCAGCGAGGAGGACGCGGCTCTTGCAGGCATTGACCTCAGAAATAGCGGCGAGGGGAGGAGAAGCCACACCTCTAAGAGCAGACCTGTCTGAGCCGCGCGAGGCCAAGAGGATAGTCGATGCGGCTGCACAGAGACTAGGCGGGCTTGACGCACTCGTCAGCTACGTGGGCGCGAAGCTTGAGCCTCGGACCTGGTATGCAGGAATTGATAAGATTGATGAGGAGAAGATTAGGGAGATAATGGATGTCGACTTCTACTCCGCCTTGAGGCTTGCCAAGGCCGCTCTCCCGGTTATGCGGAGTGGAGGCGGAGGAGTTATTATCTTCACCTCGTCGACCCCGGCGATCACGTGGTATAGACATGGTATGGCATACTCTCTCGCAAAGCTAGCAATCATTGGCCTAGTTAAAGCAATAGCTGCAGAGTATGACAGGTTCCGCGTGAGGGCTTACGCCCTGGCGCTCGGCAACATCAAGACCAGCGCGACATACGATAGGCTTAAGCCGGGTGAGAAGAGGCGGCTCGCCGAGGAATCTCCGATGAGAAGGTGGGGTGAGCCCAGAGAGGTGGCCTCTGTGGCGCTGGCCCTGATCTCAGACCTGTACAGCTACGTAAACGGTCAGGTAATCGTTATAGACGGTGGGACAGTGATGCTTAGTTGATCTTCGCCAGAATCTCCTCTATCTCCTTATAGTTGGGCTCTTTTACCGGGTCCTCCGATATCCAGGCATATCTTACCACGCCGTCTCTGTCGATTACGAAGACAGACCTCTTAGCCACAGAATATCCCTTCATTCCGAGGAAATCCTCGTGTACTCCACCATACGTCTTTGAGACCTCTCTCGTATGGTCCGAGAGAAGCGTGAATCCAAGCCTATTATGCTCTGCAAAGGCCTTCAACGTGAAGGGGTCGTTAACGCTTATTCCGATTACGGTGGCGTCTAAGGCGGAGAGCCGAGCGAGGCTGTCCCTAAAAGTGCACATCTCTCTGGTGCAGACGGATGTGAAGGCGCCGGGGAAGAACGCCAAAACAACCTTTTTACCCCGGAAATCGGAGAGTCTCTTCGAATTCCTGTCAAAATCGAGTAGCGCAAAGTCCGGAGCCCTGTCACCCACTTTGACCGGCATACGACATGCGGAGTGCCCTCACAATATTTATTTTTCCAGACTACGCACTTCCAATAAACACTTCAATCCTCGAAGGGCTAGGATGGCTGCCGAAGACTGCGGCTCACCTATATATGTGAGCGCTTAATTATACAGCCGAAGTCCCATGCAGACAAGGCCTCTACTACCTGGTTTATTGCTCGCGCTGGCCTCCCTACCAGCTGTCTACGCAGTCGAGGCGACATCTGACATCTTCAGCAAAGTTTTCGCCGCCGCAATCGCTTTCAGCGCAGCGGTTTTAGCATCGGGTTTCGCGATCTCTCGCGCAGGCTCCGCTGGACTTGCAGCCTCAGCAGAGAGACCTGAGGTAAGAACAGTCGCGATCATAATCGCAGCCTTTGGTGAGGCCCTCGCTATATACGGTATAGCGATAGCCTTCTTCATACTTGGAGCATCGTAGCTGACCCACAGGAAACACCTCGCCGGAAAAACTTGGGCGGTGAAAAAGGCGCCTCTGAGGTTGCGTAGGGGCTGCCCGCGCTTGGCTAAGAAAGGCTGGACGCATGGAGAGAATCTAGATTTTTGGGTTAAAAACTAGGCAGGCTCAAAGATGGTTCTCCCAAGTCCTAAATGAATTCTCGAAGAACCATTACCTCTTCAGTAGCAGTCTCCTAAGGGTGTGAGCATCCTTGCTGATGTTTGTGGTCTGTAAACCCTTATATCAGAAATTGGTGTTCTCCTTGCGGAGGCTTGGTGAAGAAGTCGCAGCAAAGCCCCTCCGAGATAGTTAGGCAGCTGGAGAAGATAGTTGGGAGGGAAAACGTGGCCTCAGACACAGTTGACCTGCTGGCCTATACCCGCGACGCCAGCCCCATGGAGGGTGTCGTGCCGATGGCGGTCGTGAAGGTCGGAGACTCCCTCGAGTGCTCTAGGGTTTTGAGTCTGGCTAACGAGTTGGGCTTCAAGGTCTACGTTAGGGGTGGAGGGACGAGTGCGGGGGGAGGTGGAATAGCTTTCCAGCCCAACTCCGTGATACTTGATACTACCAGGATGAACAGAATTCTAGAGATTGACGAGCGGAACATGAGCGTGACGGTTCAGCCGGGGGTCATCTGGTCGACGCTCAACGAGGAGCTTGCCAAGAGGGGCCTTAGAGTCCCGTTTATGGGGCCGGAGAGCGCTTACGGTGCCACGGTGGGTGGCTCGATAGCCTTGGCCTCGATGTCCTCGCAAGGTGTTACCGAGAGTGGCGGGACTTTCAACCAGGTATTGTCTCTCGAAGTTGTTTTGCCTACAGGAGAGATTACGAGGGTCGGCTCCGACGCGCTTCCTACCGCGGGGAAATACGCTAGAGTCTGTTGCGGAGGCGACTTCGCAGGCCTCTTCATCGGCTCGATGGGAGTTTTCGGAGTAATCACAGAGGCCACGCTGAGGCTGGAGGAGCTGCCCACGAGCTCACGCTACATAGGCGTCGTCTTCGAGAGCTGGGAGCAGGGGCTAAGGTTCGTCCAAGGCATATTGAGGAAGAAGCTCACACCCAAGTCGCTGAACATAACGCCCGGCAGAAAATCCACCGAGTCGTCCTGGGGTGTGGCTGGTGAATGTGGGTGCCGCATCGTGATAGAGGAGCCTGACGATGGCATAGCTTCTCGGAAGGCTGAGGCAATCATCTCGATGGCAAGGGAGCTGGGAGGAGTCTTCCCGACCTCGCACGAGCAGAATGTTGAGAACTGGTGGAAGAAAATGTTCCTTAGGCTTGTTTCGCAGGAGCGGGAGAAGGGGTTTGCTGCGCACGCTTGTCACTGGCTCCCTGTGTGGAGGTTGCCAGAGATCGCTGAAGATGCCGAGAAATATTTTCATCAGACATGGGGGGTTGAGGAGTATGGAATGAAAGTGAGCATCGGTGCATACGTGGCGGACCAGAGGCCTGCAGTGGGTTTCTCTCTCTTCCTCTTCTATAGGGACGATAGGGAGTCGAGGCTGAGGGCTAGGGAGATCTGGGAGAAGTGGTTGGCTCATATTGTGGAAAGGTATGGAGCTGTTCCTTATTGGATGGGTATGGCTTGGACCAGAGCGCTTATGACGCGCGTCAGGCCGGAGTACCGTGATTTCCTGAGGCGTCTGAAAAGGTCCCTCGACCCGAACGATGTCTTGAACCCTGGCATGCTGGTCTAGACGCCGACCACCGGTGTGGCGGCCTCAAGCATCAAGCTTGGCGAGGAGCTCAGAGATGAAGACACACGCCTCTCTAGCCCCCTCCTCCAGACCCATTAAGGGGTCTTCATGCTCGAAGGATAAGGCCCCGCGATAACCCAGCGCAACCAGGGAGCCGAGAACCTCTGACCACCTAATCACTCCTTTACCCGGAACCCTGAATCTCCAGCTACGCTCCGCTGAAGACCACTTACCAACCGAGAAGACGCCGTTCTCCCTTAATACCCCTTCGTTAAACTCCACGTCCTTCAGATGTGTGTGAAAGATCTTCTCGCTAAACTTTTCTACGACTACTACAGGGTCGATGAGCTGCCAGGCTAGGTGTGAGGGGTCAAAGTTGATACCTAGAGCCCTGTGGTCAAGCTCCTTAAACATCCTACTGATGGTCTGGGTGTTGAAGACCAGCTGGCCGTAGTGAGGCTCGACGGCAACCTTGACATCGTGCTGAGCGGCGAAGTCCAGCAGGGGGCCCCATACAGCCCTAAACTCGCTCCAAGCCCCCTCAACTTTGTCTATATTCGACTCTGGGTAAGGGTAGAGGTAGTCGAGAGGGACAGGCATCCCCGAGAAGGTAACCACAACCGGAACATCCAAGAGCGAGGCGGCCTCCACAACTCTCAGAAACCTCTGATTGAAAGACCTTCTCCGCTCCTTATCTGCGTCGAGATGGTTGAAGTGGGATGAGAGCGCGACGATTTCAAGCCCACTCTTCTCAGCAATACCCCTCACATTCGACGCGCCGCCCGAAAGAACTCGCTCAACATCTAGGTGCCTTTTCGCAGAGACCTCCACTCCCCCATAGCCAAGAGCCCTGATGAACTCAGCCATCCTCTCAGACCAGACCCACTTCTCAGCCTCGATGGGCGGCAGGCAGTAGCTGAAGGCATTTGTGAAGAGGGAGAGAGTCAGCATACCCTCTAGGCGAGAGAGGATTAGAGACGGATTAAGGTTGTCTCTCATCCGGCAACCTCCAGACCGGCGAAGGGCTTAGAGCAGGTCTATGACGTCCACGACAGCCGGCCCTCGTCGGCGGCCGCTCCGCCTCAGACCTATTCTCAGCGTTGCGATGCATGCGGGGCAACTGGTGGCCACAATATCAGCCCCCGTCTCGGCTAGCATAGCGGCCCTCTTCATAGCGACCTTGTGAGCCGCACCCGGGTGAGTCACCTCGAGCCCGCCGTCGCCGCTGCAGTATGTCTTCTCCTTAGACCTCTCAGGCTCAACGAGTACCGCGCCCCCAAGACTCTCGAGAAGCCTCCTCGGCTCGTCGACTAGGCTCAGGTAGCGGGCCATGTAACACGGGTCGTGATAAACAATCTTTAAGCCGCGGCCCTCCCCGCCGCTCCTCCTCACCTTGGCCTGCCCGTCAAGCATAACCTCGACCATGTGCTTAACATCTACGTCGAAGTTCCCCAGAAATGCAGGGTAGAGCCTCTTGAAAGTATACATGCAGATCGGATTGTTGACGATGATGCGTCTCACGCCCCGCGCCCTGAGAAGATTTGCAACTCGGCCTGCGTGCTGCTTAAACTCGTCCAAGAGGCCGTAGGTGTGGAGAGGTTTTCCACAGCATGGCTCCTCGCGCGAAAGATAGGCAGGCTCGATGCCCAGCGACCTTAGAATCGAGACGCACTTCCTCAGCGTAGAGTTGTAGGCCCTGTTAGGCCTCAGGATCTTCCAGACAAGATATCTTAGCGGCTTGTCGAGCCGGATCTTCTCGAATAGGTCAAACATCTTGATTATGGTCTCCAAAGAGATTCCAGTATTATCGAGGAGCTCCAAATAGCCCATCGTGGAGCCCATGCATGAGGCAAAGAAAACAGTCTCACCCCTGTTGCTCAGGTTGAGCCCATCGGCCCACTCCACTCTCTCATGAGAGAGTGAGCCGAAGGGATTCCCCCGCCTCAATACGTAATCTGCAACCTTCTTGACGCTGCGGGGCACCGCCCCCCTCTTTGCGGCCTCATAGCGGGCTAGGACAAAGATGTCCGTGAGGGGTATGGACTCTGGGCACTTGCTTGTGCACCAGTTGCAGAGCGCGCAGTTCAGCACCCTATCCCCGAAAATCTTGTCCAGAAGCTCAAACCTCCCGGCCTCCAATATCTCCTTAAAAAGAATCATCTTCCCACGCGCACCATAAACATCAAAAACACCTGCATCCCTCGTGGGGCAGTGCTCAAGGCAGTAGCCGCAGTGAACACATCTCTGCACCTCAGCGTTGGCGTCGAGGAGGCTTTGGGCGGTTGAGAGCTGGAACGACTGCCCGGCCATCCTCCACCGATTTCCCGGGATGGTATTTAATCATTGCCTACGGTGTTCAATCAATGGATGGTGCTAAGCTGGGCTCTTTTGACAAAAGGCTAAAGTTTTAGATGAGGATTAAAGCGTGTGTTAAGAATCGGGCTGGTTGGCTGTGGAGTTATAGCCAACGCGCACCTGAACGCCTACAGCCTCATGGGGGATGTTGAGGTCGTGGCTCTTTGCGACGCCGTGGAGTCTTCTGCTGTTAGGGCTGCAAGGCAATATGGGGTGGCGAGAGTCTATCTCGATTATGACGATTTCCTGAAGAAGTGCGAGATGGACATAGTTGATATCTGCGTCCCCACGCAGTTTCACAGGGATTTCATCGTGAAAGCCCTCGAGGCTGGTAAACATGTTTTTTGCGAAAAGCCCCTGGCTGCGAATCTGCGGGAGGCCGACGAGGTTATCGACGCCCAGAAGAGTAGCGATAGGCTTGTATTCATAGGCCAGTCAAACAGATACCTACCCATCGCCCTCAAAGCCAAGCAGATTCAGCGGGAGGGTGGTTTGGGTGACGTTATCTTGGTGCGGGCCGCTCATCGATTTGATAACCCGCTTGAAAGATGGGCCGAGAGCCCGGACCAGAGCAAATACCACTGGGAGAAGGGTGGCGGGCCGATTATCGATAGCGGAGTTCACTGCGCCGATCTCTGCAACTGGTTCAGCGGAGGAAGACCCGCCAGTGTAACCGCGGATGGCATCCGTCAGCCCAGAGCACTCCCATTCTTCACCTCAGCCCACATACACATAGAATATGAAAACGGCGTACACGGCATCGTCATAGTCAACAGGCAGACGAGAGGTTACCCCCAATATGAGCGTTATCTCGAGGTCATCGGCTCCTCGAGAAGAGTCTGGGGCTTCGACAACTTCTACCGCCAATCAATAATTCCCAACAGCCTCTCCCTGAGAAGCCTATTCCCAGCGAAGAACGGGCCCAAAGAGAAGCCAACCGCTCACAGACAGTTCGTCGAGTATCTGCCAGCCCTAAGCGAGATCTATGCGGAGCTGCTAGACTTCGTAAAGGCCCTCTCCAGCGGCCGCCCTCCGCCAATCAGGCTCGAGGAGGCCCGCAGCGCTCTGGAGATATGCGTAGCGGCTGAGAAATCCGTGAGGGAGGGGAGGGAGGTTGAACTGCCCCTCGGGGGTGAAGGTTAAATGGCCATGGAGATTGGAGTCTTCGGCGCGCCCAGAGGAGCTTTGACGGGCTATCTCGACCGCCTCAGAGAACGCTTCAACGCCAAGCTGGTCTTCTCGCCTCAGCGCTCAGAGCGCGAGAAGCTGTCAGGGCTTATCTTACTGGATGCGCCGTCGGAGGAGTGGCTCCTGGAGCTGGCTGAGGACGGTCTCCCAACCCTGATAGAGATCCCCTTCGCCGCCTCGCTGCAAGAAGAGGCGAAAATCCTCAAAGCCCTCAGCGAGAAGAATAGGCAGGTCATCATACCTCTCTACTCCCGACACAACCCCAAACTTCTCAGGCTCAGCTCACTGGTGAGGGAGGGCGTCTTAGGCAAGGCCTGCTCGATATACGTTACAGCCCAGCTAGACAGCTCTCTCCTAAGGGAGGAGCCCTCAACTCAACACAATCTGTCCGGCGAGATAGTGCATCAACTCATAAACACGGTAGACTTCATCAGGTCCCTTGAGAGGCAGGGAAATCCGCAATACAGGGCTTGGCTACTATCCGGTGAAGTATTAACTGTTGACGCACGAGTAGGAGACACTCTAGTCACGGTAGTATCCCAAGCCTCGCGAAGCCTAGTCGAAGAGGCTAAGGTCTGCATAGAGGCCGTCGGCTCGGAGAACATTCTTGTTTGGGATGGGACCGAGCATAGTTTACAGATCGATGACGGAGGAGCTGAGCTGAGATATTGGGGGCTGAGCCTAAACGACGTCCTAGCGCAACACTTCTTCGAGCTAGCCCATGGGATGCCGCTGTTCAGCCCAGAAGACATCTATAAGTCCTATCACGACGCTCTGAAGCTCCTAGGCCGTTTGAAGGCAGTCAAGGCTCGGAGGTGAGGCCGCGTGAAGCTTCTCGGAGTAGGACTTCTAGGGACCGGGTTCATGGGAAGAACACATACGTACGCCTACAAGAACATAGCCTTCTACATCTCCTCCATCAAGGCAGCCCCCCGGCTCATAGCTGTCTACAGCAGAAGCTCAGAAAACGCCTCAAGATTCGCTGAGCGATATGGGTTCGAGCGGGCGTACTCTGAGAGCTTCAAGCCCGTCATAGAGCTGCAGGATGTCGATATAGTTGACAATTCTCTGCCCAACTTCCTGCACTACGAGCCGTGCAGATATGCTCTGGAAAAGGATAAGCACGTGATATGTGAGAAGCCTCTCGCGACGAGGCTGAGTGAAGCCCGGGAGCTGTATGAACTCTGGAGGAAAACAGGTGTGAAGACCGCGACGGTCTTCAACTACAGATTCCTGCCAGCCGTAAAATACATGAAGGAGATAATAGACTCCGGGGGAATAGGCAGGCCCCTACAGGCCAGGCTTCTCTACGCCCACTCTGGCCACGTGAACCCTGACAGGCCATGGAGCTGGAAAGAGGACTTCACATCCTCGGGCGGCGGAGCGTCCGCAGACCTAGGTATACACGCCATAGACCTCGCGAGATACTTGGTAGGCGAAGCCATTAGAGTGGCCGCAGTAGAGAGGATATTCTTCCAGGAAAGGAGGGATAGGAGCGGCCAGACCATGAAGGTCACGGCCGACGACTACTCAGCGTGTCTCATCGAGTTCAGCGGCGGCGCGCTCGGCATCGTTGAGGCAACGCGCGTGGGGACTGGATACAAGAATTACCTCCGCGTAGAGGTACACGGCACAGAGGGTGCGTTGAGCTGGGACTTGGAAGACCTCTGCCGTCTCAGGTTATTCAGAGTGAGAGGATTCGACTCTAAGGTGGGGTGGGAAGAGATACTGGTCGATATGCCCTGGTGGCCGCCTAGAGGACACTTAGGTGGATGGCAAGCAGGCCATGTCCTACTGATACACAGCTTCCTAGAGTCCATAGTGAGCGATACGCCCTTCGAGCCCTCCTTCTACGACGGATACCAAGCCCAGAGAATACTGGAGGCGATACATCTGTCCAGCAAAGAGAACCGCTGGGTTAACCTAGACTCTGTGAAGTAAAGCAACACGTGTCTCCGCATCGACTAGCCCTTCCTGTTCTTCCGTCTCCTCGCCACGTTAAGCCTTGCCCGAGCCCTAATGAGCCTCCTTATCTCCTTCTCAGGAACCCTCTGGTCAAACCTAATCCGTATAGTCTTCTTCCCAGTCACATAGCCCTTGCCCCCCAGCTCTTTACGCATTCTCTCAGGGAGGTCGGGCCCTCCGAGGCCAAAGGTAACGTGGCCCCTGAATACTGCGAAACCTGCAAGAGCTCCCTGATACCAGTAGAATGGAACACCCCAGCTTATCCTCTCCTCCACGCCTGGAACCGTGGATTTTATGACGCGCCTCAGCCTCCTAAGTATGGGCCGCGCCTCGATGGGCGCGTCAGCTAGATATTCATCGACGCTCCTCGCAACCGGCAAACAGAACAACGCTGTTAAACCTTGATATTAAATCCTCATCTATGCACCGTCATTAGGAGTTGCTCGAGACGTGACGCGGGCTACCAAATATTATATAACGGTGGGGAGGGCTGACTGCGTGTGAGACGCCTCATCCTAGCCGTGGACCTCGGAGCTACCAATCTTAGGCTGGGAGTATTCGACATCGAAAAGTCTAGATTCGTTGCCAGGGCCGTGCAGAGGACCAATGTCTCCCAAGGCCCTGAAGCCATATCCTCCCAGATAGTTGAGGCTGCGCGCCACGTTCTAGGCGAGGCGAAGTTCGCGATTCAGGAGATTGAAGGTGTAGGAGTGGTGGCCCCCGGCCCCTTAGACTTGAAGAGGGGCGGAATAGTTCGCTCAGTCAATATTCCATATGACTTTGTGCCTGTAAAGGAGCCTCTAGAAGAAAAACTCAAAAAGCCTGTCTACTTTATGCATGATGCAAAAGCCTCCGCTATGGCGGAATACATGTTTGGCGCCGGCAAGACTATTGGGACCGAATATTTGGTATTCATCACTATCAGCACAGGTATTGGAGGCGGAATAGTAGATGGTGGGAGGCTCGTTATTGGTGTGGATGGAAATGCGGGAGAAATTGGATGTATAACAGTTGATTACAGGGGAAAGATGAGGTGCGGCTGTGGCAGCTACGGACATTGGCAGGCCTATGCCTCCGGAGCCGCGATTCCCCGATACGTAAAGCATCTGGTTGAGGAGGAGGGGTTGAGGTTTGAGCAAGACAGCCCCCTCGTGAAGGCGACTCAAAACCTTGCGAGCCTCTCAGCCGATAAGCTTTATCAAAGCGCGAGAACCGATCCCACAGCCATGAAGATCGTAGAGGAACTGGCCACAATAAACGCGGCAGGCGTAGCTAACGTCATCAACGCCGTGAACCCTGAAGTAGTTACATTGGGCGGGTCAATAGTGTTGAACAATTTAGACTTGACGATAGACAAGATAGCTCCGCGGATGAATAACTTCCTGAGAGTTAGAGCACCAACTCTGCTCCCGACGCCGCTCGGAGGAGACATAGGCATCTATGGCGCTGTCGCCTCAGCCCTAAGCCAAAAAACTTAGAGAGACGAGAAGACAGCAGGTTGGAAGAATTAGGCCTCAACATTCAAGAAGAGATATGCGGGAGGCGGCGAGGAGAAACTCGTTAAATGCCGCCACCGCGACACCGCCTTCACCACAAAGCAGGAGCTCTCCAAACACGTAAACCGTGGGCGTCGGGAAGGGACTACTGGGGGAGAAAGAACTAAGTGGTAAGGGCTGCTGCAGCCCCGGCGAAAGCATCAACATTTAAAATTCTTATCGGCCCCTATGTATTGTGAGCCAGATGAGGGCGGCAAGGCTATTCGAGTATCACAAGCCCCTGAGGATAGTTGACGCCGATTATCCGCAGATTAAGCGGCCTGACCACGTCATAGTTAGAATAAGAGGTGCAGGTGCCTGTCATACGGATCTGCATGTGGTTGAGGGCGTTTGGAGGGTGTCGCTTCCACTTACACTAGGGCATGAGAACACGGGAGTAGTCGAGGAGGTGGGTGAGGGTGTTGAGGGCTTTAAGAGAAACGACCCCGTCGTGGTGCATCCTGTGATGACTTGTGGGGTCTGTAGGGCTTGCCGCGCCGGCGAAGACATGTATTGCGAGAACCTTGAATTCGTAGGCATGGGGAGGGATGGAGGCTTCGCGGAGTTTATGCTCACCTCTGTCAGGTCGCTAATCAGGGCGGACGGCCTGGATCTGGTAGAGGTAGCTCCGCTCGCAGACGCCGGCCTCACAGCCATCAGGGCGGTGAAAAAAGCCGCCCCAGGTCTCTATCCAGGCTCCTTTACCGCTGTGATAGGCGTCGGAGGCCTCGGCCACATCGCAATTCAGCTACTAAAACAGATGACAACAACTAACATCATAGCTGTAGACATAGTGGAGAGCAAGCTCAGACTCGCCGAACAGCTCGGCTCAGAATACGTGGTCAACGCCAGAGACGACCCCGTGAAAGAGGTTATGGCGATTACTGGGGGAAGAGGAGTTAACGTCGCTCTAGACTTCGTCGGGACTCAAACAACACACGAAACCTGCCTCAGGATACTGCGGAAGGGGGGAAAATTCATCGTGGTCGGATACGGAGGCGTCATAAATTTGAGGTCAGCAGACATGATAGCTAATGAGCTGACAATAGAGGGGAGCCTAGTCGGGAATTACATAGAGCTTCAAGACTTAGTGGAGCTTACACGCCTAGGGAAATTAAAGGTAATCACTAACAGGTATGGCCTCGACCAAGTGAATGAGGTCTTAGACAAGTTAAAGACCGGCGAGCTAATCGGCAGGGCTGTCCTAACGCCTTAAAAGACAAGCGGCCTCGCACCAAAATCAGGCCTCTTCGAGAGGAGACCACTATCTATTTGCGGGGGGTGGGATTTGAACCCACGAACCCCTAGTGTCCAGAGGGGTCGGCAAAACCCCCTGCGGGACAGGGGCCTCAGCCCTGCGCCTTTGACCAGGCTTGGCGACCCCCGCCTCTTCGGCCGCTAGTCCTGCATGGGTGAATATTACGGTATCTCCGTGGATTCGTCTTCGAGGCCGTGGCACCAAAGGGGATGGGGTAATGTGGGAGAAGCCGTGGTCTCAGATACGCGTTGATGTTTTTGGCTGGCTGAGGCTCGCCTCCCTCTGCCCTCGAATGTGGCGGCGAAGTATTTTTTAAGGGGGAATAAATTGTTTGGGAGGTGTTTGGGGTATGGGTCGGACAGGAAAGTCCATAGTAAAGGCAGACATTAATGAGGTCATATCAGACCTGATGAAGGCGTATGCCGACGAGTGGCTCGCGCATTATCAGTACTGGGTTACGGCCCAGTGGATTAGAGGAATCGACGCAGATACGCTGAGGGCGATTCTCCTCAAGCAGTCGGAGGACGAGTTGAAGCACGCTGAGAAGCTTGCACAGAGAATTATCCAGCTGGGTGGAGAGCCTGTTCTAGACTTCTCGAAGCTCCTCCAGACCTCTGGGTGCGGATACATCGCGCCGCCAACGGACCCAACAGACCTTAAACGCGTTGTTGAGGACGTGTTGAAGAGTGAGGCCTGCGCCATCAAGTTCTACAACGAGATGGTCAAGAAGTATAGAGAAACCGACTATGTGACGCACGAGATCTTCGAGGATCTGCTTGAAGATGAGGTTGAGGATGAGGAGGAGTGGGACAAGATCTACTCCAAGATGTAGCGTGTGAGTTAGAAGAAAAGCTTCTGCTCCTCTGATATTGAGGAAGACTTGATTAGCTTGGCGGTGTTGGGCTTAGCCTTCCTCAAAACTGGGAATCCGCAGAACGGGCACCTAATCCCGGTCCCCTTAAAGACTTTATCTTTCTCAAATTTTCTGCCGCATTTTACACATTCGTAGAGAGTCCTCTGGCTTGCTGCCACGGTAACTAGGTCGTGATGGTTTTTTATATGTTTATGGTTATTTAGTGTCGTAGTGGGTTGTATGAGCCTCCGATGGCAGAGAAGGATTAAGCTGGTGGCCATGGACTTGGATGGCACACTCTATTCTTCACGAAGCTATGTGGAAGAGCTGGAGAGGGCAATAGCGCGGCTTTTGGCCGAGATGCTAGGCGTCGATGTTGATGAGGCCGTGAGGCGCTTGGTGGAGGCGAAGTCTCGCGTGATGACGACGAGCGCCAGCCTCACACTGCTAGGCGTTAAGAGGGAAGTGTTTTACGAGAAACTCGCAGGAATGGTTGAGCCCTCAAACCACATACAGCCTAGGCCCGAGCTTGAAGACCTCTTAAGGAGGATTAAGGCACTGGGAGTGAAGGTTGCGCTACACACGAACGCCGGCAGACCGTTAGCTCTCAAGGTGCTGAAAGCCCTCGGCTTAAGCGTGAATGTCTTCGATATTGTCGTCACGAGTGATGAGGCTGAGCCGAAGCCCTCCCCGCGCGGCTATGAATATCTGCTCCTGTCAGCGGGGTGCAGGCCTGAGGAGTGCGTGTATATTGGGGACCGCGCGCTGGCTGAGCTTAGGACAGCCAAGTTCATGGGAATGCTCACTGTGAAGATTGGCGGGAGAGTGAGTATCTGGGCAGATCTTCATGCTGGGGACATAGTGGAGGCGTTGGGGAAGGTTGTCGAGCTGATTCGCGAGTCATCCGAGGCTAAGACTTGAATGTGCGCTTCACTTTAAAGGCTCCGACATGTATTCTTTATATCTGCGGGGGTGGTTCTGTGTTTGGTGATGAGTCTGGGTAAGGACGACACTGTCAGGAGGATGAGCGAGGCGCTGAAGGCTGGCGGCAAGATGCTTGCAGAGGCTTGCCCCGTGTGCGGTAACCCTCTCTTTGAGATTAAGGGAGAGCTGAGGTGCGTCGCCTGCGATAAGCCAGTGGTGGTTGTGAAGGACAAGACAGAGTCTGGTAGGGCGTTAATCCCGATTGTTTTGACGAGCCTTGAGGGGGTGGTTGTGGAGAAGCTTGACGAGCTTACTGGGAGGCTGGCAGGGGCCGTGGACCTAGGGGAGATAGACGAGACGGCGAGGACTATCGACTCGTTGCTGAGCGTCTTGAGAAAGAGTGAGGAGATTAGGCAGGCCTTCAGGCAGAGGGATTAGGGCCATAGACGTAGAGGTCCTCATATATCGGCCCCTGAGGCGTCAAAGTACTCTTCTTAAGCTTCACACTATTGACTACGACTTCTCCAATAAAGTGGCTAGAAAGCTGTGAAATCTTGGATAGCACGCCCGACTTGTTCCTAACACCTTTAACCCTGATTATTGTTATGTGGGGCGTGAAGTCTTTATCAGGCTTGAACCCGAGCGCCGAGACCCTAGACGTGACTTCTCTCTGAACAGCCGCTAGCCTGTTCTCAGTGTCCTCCACGCCTACCCAGACAATGTTTATTCTGGAGCCGCCTGGAAAATATCCGACCCCCCTCAGAACTAAGCGCATCTGCCCAGCCTCAAGACCCATCAGCCGCTCCTTAACCCTCTCAACGATCGGCGGCTCCAGCTCACCGAGAAAGATAAGCGTTATGTGGAGGCTCTCCGGATCGACTGGCTTACCTACTATCCCAGACTCAAGTAGCTCCTGCTGAACCGCTCTAACCGCTCTGACAATCTCTGGAGAGAAGATGTCAATTGCCACGAAACACCTGATGAGGGCAGACGACATGTCTGAGACCCTGAATACAGTTCCTCGTTATAAGATTTAAGACGGAGACTTGGCTGAGATGTGCGGCCGGCCTTCTCATACGTTAGTGCGTCGCCTTGCTTCTCAGCTCGATTAGTTTTTCTGCAAGTGTCTGTGAGAGTTCTTCAAGCCTGTTCGCCTCGTTCAAGGCCTTATATACCATGTGAGGATTCGCCGCCGCAAACTGGTCGTAAATCTCTCTCACAATGTTCTGAAAGGCTGTGTCGGTCTCGAGGACTTTTTCCTTCCCCCGCTTCCCCCGCAGCCTCTTAAGCCTCTCCTCCTCACCTACATCAATTATTACATAGAGGTCTGGAGGTAGATAGTCGTGTCTACCCATGTTCTCTACAAGTCTGAGCATCTCGTTTATGCTTGGCAGGTCCTGAAGTCCTCGCCTATGCTTTAGTAGGGCTAGCCCGTAGACGAGGGAGCAGAGGTGGTATCTGTCTATGAAAAGGAAGTGTGGCGTCTTCTGATCTATCTTTCTGGCCATCTTGCTGGACTCGTCTACTGTGTTTGCGAGGAATAGGAGCATGCGGGTAAGTGGTGATGTGTTCGGCCTGTTGCCGTAAGAGACGGCGAGCTTTCCACTTGGCGATGAGCCTGGTGTTTTATGGGTGATGACCGAGAATCCGCGTCTCTTCAAGATATGCTCCACCCTCTTCATAAGCGTTGTCTTTCCAGAGCCGTCCGTCCCCTCCCACACCACGACGAATGCCGAGCCTTTCAAACGCCCAGATAAAGACGGGTTATGGTGATTAATAACTAAGAGCGCTAAGGCCTCAGAATATTTAATCCGGGCCTCGCGATAAAGGACTGGATTCCATGAATGTCCGCATCCATGTGAGGGCTGAGGTTTTCCCCACCGAGGATGTTGAGAGGGTGGCCAGAGCTGTGAAGAAGGTTTTCCCAGCTATAGAGTTTAGAGTCTCGGAGCAGGGTGGGCGGGTTTTTCTCGAGGGTGAGTCGAGCGAAGTGTCCGCCCTAAAGTATCTGAAGGAGAACTGGAGGATGAGGAGAGTCAGGTCGACGGTGGAGAGGATGCTTCGGGCACAGGCTAGCGGAAAAG
>JAUQPZ010000039.1 GCA_030550155.1 Thermoproteota archaeon | reverse complement strand
GGATGCTTGACATCGGTGTGACGGGTCTGGTCACCCCCGACCTCTTCAAGAACAACGAAAGCCCCCAAGACATTTTAGAACGTCTAAAGAACTTCAGACCCTACTGGCTTCGGGATGCCGCAAAAGCGATCTGGCTCGGTGTCTCGGTCGAGGAGATCTCAAAAGTTACTGGAGTTGATCCGTTCTTCCTGAGGCCTGTCGAAAAGATTGTCGAGCTCGCAAAACTTCTCAGAGAGCTCGGCTCATTGAATGATGATGAGAGAGTCGCCCTGGTTAGAGAGGCTGTGAAATCCGGATATACAGTAAGTCAAATTGCATCACTGAGCGGGCTGGAGAGCCAAGAAGTAGAAGACATAATTGCGTCAAGAGGTTTGAGCCCGATCTTCAAAAACATTGACACCCTCGCAGGAGAGAAACCTGCTCGGACAAACTACTCCTACACAACGCATATCGGCTCCGTTGGCGACTTGAAGGTTGAGGAGAACGACGACTTAATCATCGTTTTAGGTGCAGGGGGCTTCCGCATCGGCGTCTCCGTTGAGTTCGACTGGTCTGCCGTAAACATCTATAACAATCTTAAAGATCTTGGCAAGAGAGTAGCAATAATTAACTATAATCCGGAGACTGTCTCAACGGACTGGGACGTAGTCAACTTCCTCATAAATGCGGATCTCACACCCGAGACCATAGATGGAATCACTTCGCTGCTAGGTGCCGGAGGCGTTGTGATCTCCGCTGCCGGCCAAATAGGAAACAATGTGGCCGAGGAGCTTAACCTTAGAGGCGTCCCGATTCTCGGCACTCACTCCTCGTCGATAGCAATTGCTGAGAACCGCTCGAAATTCAGTAGACTGCTGGAGGAACTCGGGATCAAGCAGCCAAAGTGGACAACGGTGAAGAACCTCTCAAAGCTACCTGAGATAGCTGAGGACATAGGCTTCCCCGTGATCGTGCGCCCCAGCTACATTCTCAGCGGAACCTCCGTATTCATTGCACGCGATAGAGATGAGTTAAACAACCTGGTCGAGAAGCTCTCCAAACATACAGACAGGCCAATAGTCATCAGCCACTATCTAGAGGGCGCGATAGAGGCGGAAGTGGATTGTGTCTCAGACGGGTCCGAGGTACTGATACTGCCCATGGACCACGTAGAGTATGCCGGAGTTCACAGCGGCGACGCGACCATATCCGCGCCCTTCTGCAAGGCCGACGAGAAGGCATTGGCGAAGATCGCAGATTACACTGGAATGATCGCTAAGGCGCTCAAGACTCGAGGCCCCTTCAACATTCAGTATCTGGTAAGAGGAGGCGAGGTATACGTGATTGAGTGTAACCTGAGAAGCAGTAGGTCGATGCCCTTCAGCAGCAAGGTATACAATATCGACCTGATGAACTATGGGAGTCGGTGTATTCTCGGGGAACGCTTGGTGTTAAATGATGACAGGTTAGTCGAAGTATCAAATGGTGTCTACAGCCCTCTACAGTTTATCTGGGGGGTAAAGACAGCCCAGTTCTCGTGGGCTCAGGTAAGAGGCTCATACCCATTCCTAGGGCCTGAGATGAGAAGCACAGGGGAGGTCGCCGCCATGGGGCTCAAGTTCCATGAGGCGCTTCTGAAGAGTTGGCTTTCAGCCACGCCAAACTCGATTCCACCTCAAGACACACCCGTCCTAATTTATCCAGACAGTCGGAAGACTGTAGACAAGTTTAAGCGGATTGGAGAGGTTCTTCGAGAGGCAGGGTACGAGGTTCTGACGCTCGAGGAGTCTCCAATACCTGGGATACCGGAGATAAGGACTGAGACAGCAGTCAAAGCCCTTAAGAATAGAAAGATAGGCCTTTTGGCGAGTTCAGGGTATATCCCACAGATAGACTACGAGGTTAGAAGAGCTGCAGTCGACCATAATGTCCCAGCAATACTAGATGCAGAGCTGGCACTCGAGGTCTCCACAGCCCTGAAAAGGTATCTGAGAGGAGAGTTGGAGATGACCTTGATGGAGCTTGGAGAATACTGGAGTCTCAACGGGGAGAAGGCCTTGCATCTAATCAAAGAGTTGAGGAAAGGAGAGGCGGGCGGAGGATATATCAATACGTGAGTTTCACTCCTGAGAGATGTCTGAGAGAACTTTCATAATGATTAAGCCTATCGCCGTCTCAAGAGGCTTGGTCGGAGAGATCATCTCGCGGTTCGAGCGTAAAGGATTCAAAATAGCTGCTCTTAAACTCGTCAAAGTTAGAAGAGAGCTGGCAGAGAAGCTCTATGAGGTGCACAAAGGGAAACCATTCTACAGCCTCCTTATAGAGTCGATAACTGGGAGAGAAGTTGTAGCCGCCATACTTGAGGGGAGAAGCGCCATCGAGGTCGTGAGGCTGATGATAGGGGCCACAGACCCTGTAAAGGCTGAACCCGGGACAATTCGCGGAGACTATGGGTTAGACATCACCGAGAACATCATTCATGCATCCGACAGCCCCTATTCTTACGAATACGAGCACAAGATATTTTTCTCACCCGGAGAAATAGTGGACTAGGCTCTTCTTTCTTTTCCGTAAAAATCCGTCCACTTAATCTTTCTCGGATCCTTTCTCTGCCTCACCATGTAGACAAAGCATTTCCTACTGCAGAACCAGTTCAGCGCACCATCTCTCCGTACTAAGAGCAACCCTGATCCGTGGACAAAACTTCTTCCGCAAAAGCTGCAAACATGCATTGTGGGCAACCCTCCCGCCACCTTTACTTGATCTTCTCAGCCTCCCTCTCGGTATCCATCAGTATCAATATGTCTCCAACCCGTACAGGCCCTTTAACGTTCCTCGTAATGACTCTTCCTGAGTCCGCTCCCTCCAAAATTCTGACCCTGACTTGTGTAACATCACCTCTAACCCCTGTCCTTCCCACCACCTGTTCCACGACTGCAGGCACACCAGGGCTGCTCAAACGTCTCCACCCTTTTCCTGTCTTCGGAAACTATTTAATTTTAGCCAGAGCGCTTTATCTTTGCCAGCTGCTTTTGAACTTCATCAAAATACGTCTTAGCCTCGCCAAGGTCTATGACCGCCACCGAGCTGGCCGAGACCTCCAGCCCCGCGGCCTTTCCCAGCTCCTCTTTTGTAGGAACATAGATGTAGGGTATCTTCTTCTCTTCGCAGAGCGAGGGCAAAAAAGCTACTACTTCAGGCGGGTCAACGTTCTCCGCGATCACTACCAGCTTGGCTTGACCACGCTCAACGGATTTTATAACCTCATTCACCCCCTTCCTTATCTTGCCTGTCTCCCTAGCCATCTTCACGATCTCGAAAGTAGCATTAGCGAGCTCAGGCGGTGTCTTGAACTTCACATAGAAGCTTAGCTCTGGAGTCATTGCTAAGCACCATTGCACGATTGATTGAGGCGCATAATATATATGTGTTTTAAGCCGGCCTGCCCCCTAATTTATAGATATGGCGCTACGCCGCTTCTATAGAACGGCACGAAGTTGATTATGATCAGGGCCATGTGGAGGACTCCTCTCAGATAGTTCTCGACTGATATGCTCTCGTCCGGTGCGTGGATGTTGGAGAGATGGTCTCCGATTCCCGCAGCCACGCATGGAATTTTCAGGTAGTCTGTTATAAGATACATGGGCCCCGAGCCTGCGGCTGAGGGGTATATGAGTGGTTTAGAGTTAAACGCGGCCTCGGCCGTCCTCGTGACAAGCTCAACAACGGGCTCTCTCGGCGAAGTCCTAGCTGCTGGGTAGCCCATGTCTACGGGCTTGATCGTGACTCGACCGCCAGTCTCCTTCTCCACATGTCTCCGTAAAGTCTCTAACACCTTCTCTGGCCTCATCCTTGGTACTAGCCTGACGTCAATCTTCGCAAACGCGGAGCTTGGAAGCACAGTCTTGGAGCCTTGGCCGGTATAGCCTGAATGGAACCCGCAGATATTGATGCAGGGATGTAGCAACAGGTCGTTTAGCAGGTCCTTGATGGGTTTATCCGTCATCAGCCCATCTTCACCTGCCACAGCTCTAATCTCCGACTCAGCCTCGCGCAGCTCTTCAAGCAAGGAGAGAGTATCGTCGTCAGGTTCCTCAACATCGTCGTAGAATCCCTGAACTGGCACGCGTCCACTTTTCTCCCTCAGAGATGCAATCAGGTGGGCCAGCTCTAGTGCAGGGTTTCGGACGATGGCTCCCCAAGAGGAGTGTAAATCAGGCCTCTTCTCCCTGGCGTGTAGCTCTAGATAGAGTATGCCCTTAACGCCTAGATAGATTATTGGCCTGCCACTTGGGCTTGACCCGACCATCTCCCACAAACAGGCATCCGCGCTCAAGTTCTCCTTGTGCTTCTCCACGAAGGTTTTCAGGTTAGGGCTGCCGATCTCCTCCTCACCTTCAACCAAGAATTTGATGTTTAGCGGTATCTCTCCAAAGACCTCCATGAGGAGGTCAAGAGCGCAAATTCTCGCTGCCAGGTTGCCCTTATTATCACATGCGCCCCGGGCAAACACTCTCCCATCCCTGATTTGAGGTGTAAATGGAGGGGAGGTCCACCTGTCAAGTGGGTCCGGGGGCTGGACATCGTAGTGGTTGTATATCAGGAGTGTGCCATGCCTCTCTTCCCTTAACTCACCCCAGACCACGGGATAACCTCCATGGTCAATATAGACCTCAGACCTCAGGCCCACTGACTCGAGCGTCTCCCTAACCCGATCCCCTGCAATGTCCATGCCTTCACCCGTCGCAGAAACACTAGGAAAACTGAGAAGATCGTTCAGCACCCCAAGATATCTCTGGCTGTTTTCATTTATTCTCCGCCAGAGCTTGTCTATCACCTCTCCCATCGATGATAACCGGTCGGAGAGTCAGCGATAAGCTTTTGGCTGTTTAAAGTCTTCACCATTTATCCTGGATTTGCTCAATGATATATATGGGGCCGAGACACTATATATATTGGGCCCGGTATGCCTCGGCTGCACACAGGGATAGTCATAGTGGGCTACTATGCTACCAAGATCAGGAGGACGTTGTTTGCTCAGAACAGGGAGCTGTTAAAGACTGGGCAGCTTTCACCCTCCGAGATTGCCCGCTCATCCGCGGAGCTGAACCGGAAGCTCTACGAGGTTCTGGTTGATAGAATGGTGCTGTCGAAGGGTGATGCTATCAGGGTCGACATAGAGTATGGTTTAGAGAATGGAAGAATTGTCTGGAATTTTGGTAGCTTAAAACTTAGCGTGTATAGGAGGGTGGACCCAGATACTGTGGAGGCAGCCCTCAAGATTATTCACCAGGAAAGGCTCCCATTGGAGGCCGGCGAATGAGGCCACCCGAGGAGGTACTGCTCAAGTATCTGCTTCCAAACATCAGGGGACTGCTTGCACATATGTTGAGGGAGCGTGGCTACAGTCAATCCAGGATCTCGGCAATCTTAGGGGTGAGTCAGGCCGCAGTCAGTGGCTACTTATCCGAAGCTCCAGACACATTCCTCGAGAGGCTGAAGAGTTACGGAGTTCCGGACGAGGAATGTAATCTGCTCATCAACTCATTGATTGCCTCAGCGCAAGAAGGCCCCGAGAGGCTCACACATGTTCTCCTACTTGCTTGGCGGAGACTCCTCTCTAACGGATATATCTGCAGGATTCACAGAGATCTCTATCCTGAACTCATCGACTGCGAGATTTGCTTAGATTTAGAGGGAGGCCAAACACCTGAGAGGGAGAGGATCCTTGAAGAGCTTAAGCTTGCGTCAGAGGAGGTTGAAAAGTCAGCTGAGCTTCTGTTATTGTACCCGGAGGTCTCGATAAACATAGCGATGGCTCTAGAAAACCCTTCAAGCCTCAACGATGTGGCCGCGTTCCCTGGTAGACTTGTGAGGGTGGGCTCGAGAGTTGTGCCTGTTAGCAGGCCTACTTTCGGTTCGTCGAGGCATTTGGCCTCTATCTTGCTCGGTGTCACTCGAGTCGTTAGGGAGAAGAGATGCGCGATGAACCTAAAGCTCGTAGAGGGTGTGGAGGAT
The DNA here is from genome assembly GCA_030550155.1 of Thermoproteota archaeon. Classification (GTDB taxonomy): domain Archaea; phylum Thermoproteota; class Nitrososphaeria_A; order Caldarchaeales; family Calditenuaceae; genus HRBIN02. The sequence goes on along the minus strand of JAUQPZ010000039.1, from coordinate 2,550 downwards.
GCAATCTCGAAGGCCGGATACCTATATGTCAGGACAACCCCCACCAACAAAGTTAGAAGCGAGGATGATGTCGTCTTCGATGTTATAGAGTCTGTGAAGAGAGAACCCCGGGCAGACGCCGTTCTGGACGAGGGTGGGCTTGGGCTCGAGCCCGCGCTCTATATTTTCGGTGAATCTCCCAATGTGGTCGTTAAAAAGAGTATAACCATTGCAAGATATCTTAGGGCGCCGCGAGCCCCATAGAATTTTTCAGTTCCTCCCTATCAGCTTGAGTATCTTTATGAGCTGCTCGGTGAGCGCATCTTTAAGTGACCTCGCGGTAATCCTTTTACTTCTCCAGTCTTCTAAAAACCGCTCGTAGCTCTCGTAGGCCTTCCCGGAGACCTCAACGAGGCCGAGCCAAGGGAAAACCACGTGCTGAACAATCATCGTGAGAGGGTTGTTCTCCGTCTCACCCTCGGGGCAGAAAGCTTGGAAGATCTTTTCCGCCACCTCACCCTCCCCGTCGTCTAAGAATATCGCGTTGTTTAGGCTTTTAGACATCTTCGCCCTCCCATCGAGCCCCAATATTATCGGCGTGTGAATGGCCACGGGCTTCTCATAACCCATCCTCCGGAGATACTCCCTGGCCATAACGTGTATCTTTCTCTGATCCATCCCCCCGACTGCCACGTTTACGCCTAAGTAAGCTATGTCGAGGCACTGCATCAATGCGTAGATCTCAGCCCCAACCCTGTGGGAAACATCTTTCTTGCTGATGGTGTCCATGGCTTTTTTCGCCTCGGCCGCTGTAACGAGTTTGGCCAGCCTCATGAGCTCCATGACATATTTCTCGCTGAACTGGTAGCTAGAGCCGTAGACGAACTCGATATTAGACGTGTCTATACCGCGGGCACGAACCATCTTTAGTAGCAGCTCACCATTTCTCGAGGCCATCTCCCTGAGCTGGTCCAATTCACCCTTGTCGTTAAGCCAGCCATGTATGTCTGCTAAGAGAAATTTTACCCTGAAACCTGCCCCCGCAACCAACAGTACAGGCTCGCAGGCCACAAGAGTCCCTATGTGGAGGACGTTACTCGGCTCAATACCGATATAGGCCTGTACTCTTCCACTATGTATCAAGCTCTCCAACTCCTCAGGCGTCAAAACCTCGACAGAGGCGGACCTAATCCTGGAAAAGAACTCCTCTTGGGAAATCTTCGCGACCATCCCTGAGTTATACGGGTCCCCCAATATAAAACCTCGATAGCCGCCTGGGCTCTGGGCGCTTGCCTTGCGCTGCGTATATTTATGGCCAATCCAGTTGGCAGATTATAAGCCGTATCTACTTTTGGACCTTTTCCCATAAGCAATTTAAGCGCGTAGTATGGTAGTAGATATATGAAGGCCCCGCGTTGGGCCCAGTCTGGTGTCTAAGTAATGGAGGCTAAGATGGAAGGATACCCCGTGAAGAAGGTCATTAAGAGAGATGGGCGCGTCGTCGCCTTTGACCAGCGGAGGATACGCGAGGCAATCAAGAAGGCAATGCTTTCGGTTGACAAGTATGATGAAGTTCTGCTAGACCGTGTCGTTGAGTATGTTCTGCAGGTAATCGCGGAGAAATATGGGTCTGAGAGGATACCGCATGTAGAGGATATTCAAGACATTGTTGAGCTGGCGCTTGTCAGGTTTGACCTCTACGAGGTCGCTAAGTCCTACATCCTTTACAGAAAGCAGAGAGAGCGCGTAAGAAAAGAGAAGATGATAATACTCGAGACTGACTATCTTGACGAGGTTGATAAGCGGTTCTCTGTCAACGCCCTGAGGCTGATGGCTAGCCGATATCTTTTGAAGAATGAAGAGGGCAGGCTCGCTGAGCGTCCGAAGCAGATGTTTCAGAGAGTTGCGGCGCTCGCCGTCATTCCAGACATTCTTTATGACCCACTCATTTTTGACAAGGACGCGAAACAGGAAGTTCATGTTCAGGAGCCTTTTGAACCTGAATCCTGGGGGGGAAAGATTGGGCTTGGCAAGAGCGGTGATGAGTATCAAGTCTATTGGAATAAGTGGCACCTAGACAGGATGAAACGGCTGTATGATCATTTGAACTCAAAGAGAATGATGAGGTATCCTTGGAGTGTCTTCTGGAATATGCTGTTATCGGGAGCATTTGACCATCACTATGAGGATTACCTAAGTTACTATAACCTGATGGTAGAAAAGAAGTTCATGCCCAATAGTCCTACGCTCTTCAATGCGGGCGCAAGGTTGGGCCAGCTTTCAGCCTGCTTCGTCTTACCGATTGAAGATGACATAGAGTCCATAATGAGGGCTGCCACCGAGGCCGCCATCATATTCAAGAGCGGCGGAGGAATCGGGATTAACTACTCCAAGCTGAGGCCTGAGGGCGACGTTGTCTTCTCCACCTCGGGGGTCGCCTCCGGCCCCGTCACATTCATGCGAATAATTGACACAGTGACTGAGGTAGTTAAGCAGGGTGGTAAACGGAGGGGGGCGAACATGGGCATATTGGAGGTCTGGCATCCTGACGTAGAGAAATTCATACGGGCC
>JAUQPZ010000017.1 GCA_030550155.1 Thermoproteota archaeon | reverse complement strand
CCGTCCACATTCACAAGCCTTGTCTTCTTTAACCATACTTCCGCAAACACACAACTTCATCGAGTAAACCATTAAGAGGGTGTTTTTAAGCCCATCAGGCCGCAGCTGGCACCACACGTCTTTAGACAAGTAACAGATAAGCTCTCCCGATGAAAGGGGAAAAATCAAACAGAGTGTTCACAAACTACGGAACGTGTGTAGGGAGTTTTTAACTATGGAGATGGTTAGATTTTTAGGTATTACCTAAAAATGAGAATTTAGGTAAAGCCTAAATTTGACAGACACTGCAATAGAACCATGAATTATAACGCTATCGCCGAGGAAATCGAACAGCTATTGCGTCTCCGACGACCTGTCATAGGAATATCGTTTAGAAATGAAAGCGGGAAGAATCTACAGGTTTATAGACATTCAGTCCCTGCGAGTTGTGCCTTCTGGACATTGGCTACTGCGAATTTCTTCAAGACAGAGCGACAGCATCACTTGAGCTGTAGTATTGGCGCCGTCACACATGGGTTTACCGATGTTTCTAGCGTTGGAGTTGGATGTGGATACAATGACGTCGACTTATTAGTCGGCGCGGGATGGATAACGGAGAAGGATATTAAACAATTGCCGTCGGTTAAGCATCAAAGCAGCACAGTTTCATACGGCCCAATGAGATTCATTCCCTTTGAGCCGGATGTAGCTGTTTTGTTCTGCAACGCCGAGCAAGCCATGGTTATATCGTCGTGCATTTCAGTGAAGCTTGTTGGAAGGCCAGCGTGTATGGGGGTTCCGATATCAATAAACGACAAGACGGCTGTAATCAGCTTGGGCTGCACGCCTAGCCGTCTACGTGCAGGCTATTCTCCCGACGAGCTCGTTGTCTTCATCCCGAGAGAAGTGTTGCCTGAATTGATTGAAAAACTCCGAAAAATGGTGGTGGCAGAGCAGGCTGTGGCAACCGCGGTCATGAACAAATAAAGCCCAGACATTTTTTCATTCCTTTTTTCCGTATCCTCCGCCGCCCGCGGTTCTGATGACCAGCACGTCGTTTTTCTCCAAAACCAGGGATGCTTTGCTGCTGAGCTTGAGTTCTGTTTCATCGCTTTTTATGACGAGGTATTCGCTGCATGCGTTGGGTTCTCCGCCGTGAAGACCGCGGCCGATGTCGGCCACGGTCTCCGAGAACTGTCGCATGGATAGTTGTGAGCGCTTTGATGCTTCTTTCGATACCGTCGCCTCCCCACAGTTTGCCTTCGTCAGATCCGGCCAGGGCTAATATCCGCCAAGTTGGTGAGCAACCAAGAGCAGGTCTTTCTATGAGTAAAAGGTTTTTGATGGGGCGTGGGTTGAAGGCTGTTTCCTTCGACTTCGACAACACATTGGCTGACTCGGCGAGCGCTCTTCCACACGCCCAGAGGAGGGTTGCCAGGGAGATAGCTAGGTTTTTCAACGGTTCCATGGATGGGGTGCTTACATGTACGTAAACCATGTCAGCAGTGTTCTGGAGGCTGCGGACACGGCTTGGTAAGGAAGTCATCTCACAAAAAGCGGCCGGAACTCAACGACGATACAGAATGCTAATCAGCGTTGAAGACCAATGTCCCGGATTGTTTCAGCCTGTGGGAGGTTAACTGAAATGCGTAGCCTATCCCTAGGCCTGCTGAAAAGATGTTTAAGAAGAAAGTATTCGATAAGTCTTCCAGCCTCGTCTGACCAGCCTTCAGCGGACTCAGCAAAACAGCTCGGAAAATGTTTTGATAGTTTTTTAACCAGTCCAGGGGAGAGGGGCGAGCCGACATTTTCCTTACCGACGGGTTGCCTGCAGAACACGCAGTAGATGTCTACCAACGGCTCCAGACAGTATAGCTTGACGATAGGCATGGGATACATGCCGTGGTTTTTGAAATGTTCAGAATCTACCAAATTTTGCAAGCCCGGCAGTAAAAGGGCTTGTCCTCCCAGTTAATCAATTCCATCGCCATCGCTGAAACACCCCCTGTTGGGGGAAAGCCAACAGGACGGAAATAAACCATTCTGGCCTATGTTAGCTATGAAACCTGCTTTTATCCATGTTAGAGAGTGTATGGTGTTTGGATACTCTGGCAGAGAGAGAAAATATTACCTCAGAGGTAGAGGTAATATTTCTGGGCGCCTGGTGTAAGTGTTAACAGAGGCCACTTCTTCAGAGGATTCCTTTCCGGCCTGTAAACGACGCTAGGAGGGTGGCGGGGGATACTGGGCGAGCTAGGATTCCAGGTAAGCCATGAATCGTTCAGGAGATGGTTCCATATCTCGTCAGGAGGTCCTATGTATGGGCTGGCTAGCTGGGTCTCGTATAGATTTATCTTGACTGGATGCCTCGGCACTTTCTAGCGAGACTTGGACGGGCCCCTCGGCGTCCACCTCGCGGAAAATCCAGCCTCTTCCCAGAAACCTGACTGCGAGGACTGGTTTGGGGTTGAACTCTCCGCCGCAGTGGGGCACTTGATCCTGAAGAGTTCTGCTAATCTGAGCGGCCTCGCAAGCTGGTCGGGTCTTACGTATTTCGAGGCCCTGTTTGTCGACTTCACTTCTATTGCTTAGAGCTCTCCATCCTCTACGACTAGTAGGTCGGGCTTGTATGTCCTTCCTGTACCTCTCCCCGGTGTTCTCACGGCATAGTAGCCGGGCTTGTTAAGGATTGTGAACTTCTTCATCAGATAGTATTCTCCCTCGTAGCCTATCCGTAGCCTATAGGACCTCCTGAAAGGGGAGGATGGTCTTCGGGGCATGTATATCAACCGATGAGGGGGAGGCTATAAGGAGTTCACTCCCTCAAGGCTGAAGTGGATTCATGGTCATAACCGGAGTTGATTCACACCCATTCTACTATACAATACGTTGGCATGAAATGGTATGAATGGACTTCCAACAATTTAATAACAGGCCGAGAGATCGAGGACTGGTGGTCAGAGGGGCTTGGCATGCTTCATCACACCCCTTGCCGTCGCAATTCTCTTAACTATACTTGAGAGGGTGGCTCCAAGCTGGAGGAGGAGGGTAGGACTTCTCAATCTGTTGATGTGGGGTGGAGCCGTTGGTCTTATGGCAGACCATGTTATAAACGGGGAGCTGGTGCCTTGGCCACCATTCCTGACAAAAGATCAACGGCCTCCTGATTATGCATGAGATTATGTGGCGCGAGAGGCGCTGAGGCGGATGTGGATTAGGAAAAATAAGATAGTCTGTCTCTGAGTGTTTTATTATATCTTTTCCCAGCGGCCGCTCTTCATGGACTTGTAGGCGGCGTCGAGTATCTTGTTGACTATGTAGCCATCCCTGTAAGTCTCTCTCGGCATCTTTCCCTGCGAGAAGGCGTCGACGAAGTGTTGAAGCTCGTGTAGGTAGCCGTAGAGCTCGTGTTCGCGCCAGATGGGATACATCCATCCACGCCCGACCTCCGCCTTCTCTACCACGTATCCAACCTTCTCCTCCGGAGCCACCGTGAAGACCCTGATACCTGTATCCCTCGTCGTGTCTATGAAAGCCGCACCCTCCGAGCCATAGACCTCGTATCTCAGGTCGAGGCCTCCGTGAGCGGCCCAGCTGTTCTCAGACTGCCCGATCTGCCCGCCCTGATACCTCACCACGGCTAGGCTGTTGTCCTCGGCCCTTGTCTTGGCTGTGTGGACGAGCGTCGCTCCCCAGCCCATAACCTCTACGGGCTCGTCGCCGATGAAGTAGCGCGCCACCTCAACCGAGTGGCAGCCCATGTCGAGGAGTGAGCCTCCGCCCGATAGTTCCGGATTCCAGAACCAATCTGAGTGTGGGCCGAAGTGAGCCTCCCGAGTCCTGACCCAGAAGACTTTTCCGAGGGCGCCACTATCTATCATCCCCTTCACCCTCGTGATCTGTGGCGAGAAGACCTGGTCCTCAGCGTATCCATGTAGAACGCCGTATCTCTCAACCGCGTCAAGCATCGCCTTCGCCTCTTCCGCGTTTCTTCCCAGCGGCTTCTCACAGATCACGTTTTTGCCGTTCTCTGCTGCGCGCAGCGTGGCCTCGAGGTGGAGGAAGTTGGGCAGGCAGATGAAGACCGTGTCTATCTCGGGGTCTGTGCAGAGTCTCTCCAGATACCTGTCGCCGTAATAGGTCTTCTTCACTCCAAACCTCCTCGCGAGCTCTTCTACCGGTGCCTGTCTCCTACTCCCGATAGCTACGACCTCGGCCTTCGGAATCTCCATCAGGGCTGGCAGGTGGAAATATGAGACGACGAAACCTGAGCCCAGCATACCCATCTTGACAGAGCCCATATCACTCTTCTCGTCCCCAACATGGCTTATAAAAGGTTTTATCCTCCTAGGTGCCCCGCTAAGAGCCACCCCAAGCCTTGCTTAGGGCCTCAACTCTCTTAATGGCTGCCAGCGACTGCCCAAGCATGCAGAGGCCCCAGAAACCGTTCACGAGCGCCAGAGAATAGTTTACGCTCGCGTAGAGCGACCCAGCAAGGGCCCCTGTGTCAAGCCTTCCCTGGTTAAGCTCGCCGAGCCCTACCCAGAGTACCGTGAATGGGAGGGAGGAGCCGAAGGCCAACCCCGAGAACCAGAAGACTCTGTCATAGTGGATTAGGCGGAGAATCCCTGTCAGCCATCTCTCGAGAGATGTCTGGAACCCCGGCAGATCTCCCCTGCCGCCGTTCAATATTCTCTCGGCGAAGTGTATGCTCTGGCTGTAGAAGCTTCTCTCAACGTTCCGGGCCTCCTCCGCCCTGCGGACGTAATACTCCGTGGTTGCCAGTAGGGGCGGGACTATGGAGAGGGAGACTAGGCCGAGCAGGGGGCTGAGCTGGATCATGGCTGCCAGCGAGGAGACTGTCATCAGTAGGTTGGGAAGTATGACTGTGAGGCTTGAGGAGCTGTTCCAGATGACGAAGTCAACGTCGCTCACAAGCCGCCCTATCAGGTCCTTGGAGTCGCTCCCACCCGGAGAGGCGCGGCTCATAATCCTGTTCTTAATCCCCACAATGCCCAGAGCCATCGAGTTCCAGAAAGGCCTGAGCAGCCATTCACTGGCGGAGACCGCGATAGCTAAGATGCCTAGGGACATGAGGCTCTGGTTGAGAAGCCTCGTATCTGGGGGAGAGGAGCTGAGGGAGGCCACGACATCCCTAAGGATTAGAGGTAGCATTAGGCCGAGGGCTATTGACCTGGTCAGAAAGGTTATGGAGGCGAAGATGAGGCCTTTAACCGAGTTAGCCCTCCCTATTCCCCGAAACATGAAAGTGGCAGTGGCGACCAGCATCTCAATAAATTTCAGCTTCAATTGCACAGATATCAACTGAGTCTAGAATTTTAGGCTATTTCATCGATAGCCCTATCACTGAACATGAAGATCCAATCAACTATAGACGGGTTTAAATTATCCATTCTTGATTATTATATTAGTGTTGAGTGGTCTAGTATTTGCCAAGGAGATAAAGGTTAGCAGGACGCTCAAGCGCTACTGGAGGCTACGCATCCCGAGAGACCTATACAGGGGCTTGTCCTTCGTCGTCATCGAGGCGGGCGGCGAGAAGTGGCAGGTCAACGTAGACAGGCACGGCAGGGTTTACGTGCCTGCAAGGCTCAGGCCCATGTTTGAGAAGGCGAAGACCATCGTCATGAGGCGTGAGGGCGACACTCTCGTAATCAAGCTCCTCTCATTCTAGGCCGCTTCCCAGCTCCGGAGCCTCCTTTTTCGGCGCTTATTCGGGGAAGAGCTTACCCTTCACAAACAACGCGAGTATCAGAGTGTTCCAGAGGAGGCTGGAGACTAGCCAGATGACGATTTCTAAGGGGCCGTGGAGCCTCTCGCTCCAGAGGTAGAAAAGGCCTAGGAGAGGCGGCAGGGTCAGTATTAGGGCAAGGGCCGTAGCGCGGCCGAAGATTCTGGCGTATTGAGGCATTATCGGGCGGCCCTCCCGCTCCGAGGCGCTGCGCCCATCAAATCTCGGACATCTTAGCCCTTAGGCCGCGGAGAAGCCTCCTGTGATGCAGGTTCGCCCGCAGGAGCGCGGTCTTGAGCCTCGACCTCTCATATCTGCTGAGCAGCTTATCTCTCTTGACCTGGAGTTTAGGTTTCTCGGCCGCCTTGATAGCGGCCGCCTTGACAGGCTCCATCTCCTCCCTCACAATGCTAGTGGGCTCGGATGAGAAGCCCCTGATTCTGAGCCTTCTCTTAACGCTCAGCCCCATCGAACAATTCCTGGCCCCTGCCTACTATATAGGGGTCTCTGACGGACTAGGCGAGGCGCCTCACTTCTTCAAGCCTTCCTGAGCATCGTTTGAGAGAGATTCAGCCAGCATCAGTATCCTCTGGGGCTCCAAGTCTATGACCCTGCCACAGTAGCTGCAGTGCAGTCTGAAGAGAAGCCTCCTTGAGTCAGCCTCCCTACAAACCTCCTCCGGGGGTAGGTGGAAGAGGTTTAGCTCTCTGCAGACCGTGCAGGGTATCCTGACCATCTCGCCCTCCATGGGCAGGGGGTCTTCTTCGAGGAGGCCGGAGACGAGGTAGAGGCGCTGAATAGGCATCTCCCTACCGCTCTTCTTTAGAAGGGATTTGAGCCTCTCTATCTCGAGCTCCTGCATCGAGACACGCTCCCTCAGCTGTGCCGTAGTCTTCTCGAGGGACCTGTAAACCCATCTGGGGACTAGGTGGTTCTGGAGGGCTGGGAGGAGGGCGCGGGCAACAATCTCCCTGGCACGCTCCGAGACCCCGATGCCTGAGTTCTTCTTCACAGCCAGCCTGGCCAACCCCTGAAGCGCCTCCGCAGCCAGCTCCAGATCGTCCGGGTTGAGGTTGCTGTTGATGATTACTCGGGCGATGGACTCTCCCAGCTCGGTCGGCTGGACACGCCCACTCCTCCGCACCAGAGCTTCACGCACCACCTCCAAGGTCTTCTCACCCTCAGCCAAGACGCCCTGCCTCTCAAGCTCCTTCAGCAGCCTGATAACGAATCCCGCGTCCAGCCCAAGCCTCCTGAACTCTCCGATAAGCTCTCCAAACTGCTCCGACGAGATGAAGACCATTGAGCCTTCGTCGCCGCCACGCGACAGAGATCCTACACCCCACGCCAAGACTGAGAAGTAGAAAAAAGCTTTAACAAGCCGGTGGCCGCGCGGCTATTTTTAGAAAAATACGCTGGACAGAACCTGTGTAATATGTCCCTTCTCTGTTTGGGGTGAAAACACTTTATAGCTATGGTGCGGAGTCTCTGAGCCGATGGCTGTTATAGGCCTGATTGGTGGTTCAGGGATCTATAGCGCCGAGATGTTGAGCGAGGCCAAGCAGGTTAAGGCACACACGCCCTACGGAGCCCCCAGCGCGCCGATGACTGTTGGCAGGGTCGGCGGCCATAAGGTCGTTTTCCTGCCGAGACACGGCATAGCCCACAGCATCCCGCCGCATATGATAAACTATCAGGCGAACATCTGGGCTTTGAAGGAGCAGGGCGTTGAAAGGGTGCTGGCGCCAAGCGCGGTTGGGAGCCTGCAGGAGGAGTATAGGCCTGGGGAGCTGGTCCTGCCCGACCAGTTCATCGACCGGACGCACGGCAGAGCATCATCCTTCTATGACGGAGGACAGGTCGCCCACATCTCGATGGCAGACCCCTTCTGCCCCGAGCTCACGGACATAGTCTATACAGAGGCCCTGAAGCTCGGCCTACCAATACACAGGGGAGGCACATACATCTGCATCCAAGGCCCAAGGTTCTCAACCCGTGCCGAGTCCAACATGTTCAGGGCCTGGGGTGGCCACATAATCGGGATGACCCTCGTCCCGGAGGTCTCGCTGGCCAGGGAGGCGAGGATGTGCTATCTCACAATAGCCATGGTCACGGACTACGACTGCTGGAAAGAGGGGTGGCGCGTCACAGCCGAAGAGGTTGTCAGGACGATGGCCAGCAATGTAGAGAAGGTCCAGAAGCTTCTGGCAAAAGTCATACCGATGATACCTGAGAGGCGGGAGTGCGCCTGCAGCCACTACCTCGACGAGGCGCTGCTCTGAGGCTCCAGCCACCTACACGCTTTCCTGAATGATGTCTCTAAGAGGCATCTTTTTGAAGCCTTTGGGAGGAGGCTCAGGGGTAAGCGTCGCGTCGATCAGTTCTAAGCCACTCCTCTCCGATGCCAGCCAGGAGAGCAGCTCCCAGGCATAGTGTAGTTTCATCCTCTTCTTTCTGACCCAGTCCGGAGTGGGCTTCTTCGTCGCCAGCGAGTATCTCCCTACGCTGCATGTGAAGCACATTCCGACTGTCACAACCCTCTTGGCTCCCAGGGCCGCGGCCATGAACACTGCTCTGTCGCCGTCTGTGAACCCGCCGAAGTTGTGTATGTGGCCCCTTGGAAGGCACTGGCACGTCGCCTCAACCCTCTCACCCAGCCTCGGCACATATGCTCTCAGCCTCTCCATGTTATCTCCGTGTGCATGAACGACTATGACCGCGCCTCTCCTCCAGCACTCCTCTATGTCTTCAAAGTCCCCGTCAAGGTCTGTAACAACTATGTCAGGCGTTATGCCCCCATCCAGTAGCGGAGTGGTGGCGGTGTCAGCCGAGACCACCACTATACGCGGGGACAGGTATTCAGAGAGTATGACCGCCTCCTCAGCCAGAGTATCGTATGCGCCTGCTACTACGACGCATCGGGCTCCTCCGATCTTCGACGCCAGCTCCGATACGAGGCACCTCTTATCCGACATGTAGTCCGAGAGGATCTCAGCCGCCTCCTCGTCCCTCTCCCGCGGAAATCCGAAGTCCGCGAGTATCCTCCCATACCACTCGACCCAGCCCGCAGGTGGTTCGCTGAGCCTCAAGCCCCTCAGTCTGTCAGCATGTCTCGCCGAGGCTGGCCCTTATCTCCCCCATGGTTGCAGAGAGCCTCGCCTCGAGGTCATAGCTGTGTATGCTCTCGATGCTTCTAACGCGGACCCAGACCTTGGTCCCGTCATCAAGCCTCTCGTATTTCCGACATATACTTGTCGCGACGAGCCTGGCCACGTCCTCTACGAACAGCGGGTTGCTCAGAGCCTTCAGAACCAGCTTTCCCTCATCAATCCTCTTCAAAACCTCGTAGGAGGGTGCACTCATACACTCCTTCACCAAGTCGGCCAGCTCCAAGAGATTGACAGACTCGCCATCGACCAGCAACAGCCTCACAGAAGCAATCGTCCTCTGCATATGAGTCCCAACTATATCATCATAACTAATTGTAGAATTTTTCTCAAACTCTGCGATCGCCTTAACCGTCCTCTGCGCGCAAGGACAAGCCGTGACACCGTTCACAGAAACCCCGATCCCCCTCCAAGTCCTCAAGCGACCACTAAGCCTCTCTGAGGATGCATAGGCCCAAACTGTTATCGGCTCATACGCCTCGACCAAGCTTGTCGGGGTCTTCGAGACCCTGAAGATCTCGCCGCGGAGCTCGCAACTGGAGCGGGACGCATACTCGTGCCTAACTAGAAGATCCTCCGCCACCTTGGAGCAGACGTCCTCAAGCCTGTATCTCGACGACATCAGCTCATTCACGACCTTGAACACGGACTGGTAGCTCCTGCTTGCGTGTATGCCTCTCTGATTCCTCGGCAGGTCTACAAAGACTGTGAAGACTGGTCTCTGGACCACGCAGAGGCCGTTGCCGTCGTGAATACCTGTGTAGGGGATCTTGATCTTCACGAGTCCAACCTTCTCGACCTTTAGGGAGAACTTGGCCGGCTCGGATTGAACGTCAGGTAGACTGACATTACTTTTACTCAATATTGGGTCCATCTCAGCTCTTTTACCCCTCTTTAAAAACCATTCACAACTAAACAGACCGGTCTTCCCGGCGTAGAGGCGCTCTCGGGCGGCTTTTAGGGCGTTACCCTCGTAGGTGTCCTCGGGAAGAGGGCTGCGACTCTAACGTGGGGCAGGTCGAGAATCCATTTCAGCACTCTCTCGACGCCGAGGCCGAAGCCGGCGTGCGGGGCTGAGCCATACTTTCTCAGGTCGAGATACCATGAGTAGTCCTCGGGCCTGAGGCCGTCCTCCAGGATTCTCCTCCTCAATTCCTCGTGGTCGTCTATTCTGACGCCGGAGCCCACTATCTCTCCGTTGCCGCGGGGTGCTAGGAGGTCGGCGCTCAGCGTTGTCTCAGGGTTTTGGGGGTCGGGCTTGTGGTAGAAGGGCTTCAGAGTTCGCGGGAAATGCGTTAAGAAGACTGGTGTCTCGAACTCGCTTGAGATTACGCGCTCCTCGTCAGCACCTATATCCACTCCCCACTCAGCCCTCATCCCATGCCTCGCAAGTATGTCTAGGGCCTCGGAGTAAGTTATCCGTGGAAAGGGCTGCTCAACCTCCTCCAACCTGATTCTGCGCCCCAAGACCCTCAGCTCGTGCTCCGAGAGTTCAGCGACACGCTCCACAGAATATCTCACGAGGTCCTCAATAGTCTTTAACAGGTCGTCGAACCCCGCGAAGGCCATCTCGGCCTCCACGTGCCAGAACTCCGTCAGATGCCGCGTAGTCCTGCTCTTCTCAGCCCTGAAGCTCGGCTGAATACTGTAGACCTTTTCGAGGGAGTAAATCGCGGCCTCCTGATAAAACTGGACGCTCTGCGTGAGATAAACTCTCTTTCCAAAGTAGTTGACCTCGAAGAGAGTTGCTCCACCCTCGACGGCCGCGGTCACGAAGGTGGGGCAGCCAATCTCCACGAATCCCCTTGATCTGAAGAAGTCGTGAATCGACCATATCAGGTTGGACCTAATCCTCATCACGGCCGTTATTCGGGGGCTTCTCAGATACAGGTGCCTGTAGTCGTAGAGGACTCGAGACGTGGCTCCGCGCCTTATCGGGAAGTCGTCAAGAGACTGGCCCAGTATCTTGAAGAATGTGCAACGAATCTCCACTCCGCCCGGCGCCCTGGTGTCGTGAGCAACCTTGCCCCGGAGAGTCACAGAGGACTCTCGACTAGCCCTGCTCGCCTCACTGAAGCTCTCAGGGTCGGTCCTCGAGGCGCTGACCGCCACCTGAACCACTCCGGTTGAGTCGCGCAGGTCTATGAAGAGGAGCTTTCCATGCGCCCTCTTTCGCCACACCCAACCTCTCAGCTCAATCTCTTCGCCTTCGCCAGCAGCTAAAACTTCCCTGACGCTCTTCCTCAAACCTCCAACAGCCAGAACAGGCGCAGCATCACTTAAACATATTATGATGGCGGGGGTGTTGGGGCTGGCGCGGTGGCTGAGGAGCCTGCCTCATAGGTTCCAAACAGAATCATGACGAGGCCTGAAAGCTGGGCTGAGTGTCCGAGGATGTAGAAGAGGGTGCTGAGCGGTGTCAGAAAGAAGAGGATGTGGCTGAATAGCAGCGCGAGGAATCCTGCGAATATGGCTCCCGAGCCCCGGGGCCTGTCTATAAGCCAGTTGTGGGCCGTCTCCACCACGACGTATATCAGCAGGGCTGCGGAGGCTAGCTCGAAGAGCGGGTTGTAGATCGCCAGCAGCGCGGGGAAGACCATTATGGGTGCTTGGGCCGCCGCCAGCCTAGACGCCGCGTAGGCCGCGATAAAGACGACGTAGGCGACTATCCTAATCGCCGAGTATATCATCTCGACGGTGACCAGGCCGAGTACTGGGAGGATGAAGTGCCTCCACATGGGCTGCGCGGTCGCGATGACCAGACCCACCACCACAACTCTCACCAGCATGGCCACAGACATCAAGGTGAAGCCTACTCCGAGGAAGAGGAAAGAGCTGGACCTGAGGGCCCTGTGAGCCCTGAGCGACTGGACAGCTATGAACAGCCCAAGTATCAGGCTGACAGCCTCAAGGACAACGTCCAGCCTAAGCAGCTGTAAAAGCCCAATCAATCCTCTCAGCGTTTAGTGAATATCCCGGAAAAATATGTATCGCGTGTAGCGGGGAAGCCCTCATCGCGCTAGAAGCCGTCAAGCACCATGCTGCTCCGCCAGCCGGCCCTCATTTGCCTCAGGAGGGGGTGCGAGGCCTCCAGACCCGTCGTCAAGTCAACGAGCTGTCTGAGAACGTAGAAGCTTGCTTCAGAGCCGTCATTCCTAGATACTGTAACTCTGTTCGCGACGATCTTAACCTGGTCTCCGGCGTTGAGCCTGTCCTCGAAGGCAAGCCTCACGAGGCTTACGGACTGATTATCGACAAACAGCCACATCGGCGTCTTCACAGTATATCTCTCACCGCCACTCTCTATGACCAGGTATCCTTTGTCAAGCTCAGTCAGCCTTCCCTCTAGCTGCACCTCCTCCACTGTCGCAGTGTAGTTTGCGCGGGGGCCAAACCAGCCTCGACCCCTATTATGCGTCAAGAAAGGCCCGGCCTCCGAGACAGCGTCGACGCCCCGGCATCCGACACCTGCACAGTTCATCCTTACGCCCAGACCGAGCGGGGATTGGGTGTAGATGCTGTATGCCTGCTGCGAGAAGAGTAGGGCCGCGATAAGCAGGCCCGAGACTACTGCAAGAACCCCCACGAGGAGCTTAGACCTATTCCTCATACCTACCTCGATGCAGAATTGTCGCGGGTATAATTTAGGCTGGATGTACGAATCATCTAGCGTTGCCTCCTCGCGCCCCTCCCGGACTCAACCATCCTCAGCAGGTTCACGAGGATGGAGGCATCTACCCTGGGTATCCTCAGAGCTCCGGATCCCCGCGCCTCTATCGTGATGAACCCCTCAACGACCCTCAGCCTGTAGCTCGCAGCTCCGACACACTCATAGACTTCCTCGCCCGTTAGCGGGTCAGAGTAAACCAGCCTAGGCCTAGAGGCCTCCACAATCCTCACAGCCTCCTCCGGACCCATCGATGCGTAAAGCTCTATGAGCCGCCTAGCCTCCCGCGACGTGAGCCCCCTTTCCTTCACCATCTCGAGGACTCTCTTCTTTTCCTCCTCTGAGAGGTCGGACGAGGCGACGGCGGCCCTGACGCTGACGGCCACCTTCTCGTCGCGGATTCTCCCAGCCCTCTCAAGCTCGTAGAACCATGAGCGGCTGACCCCGAAATGTCTGCAGGCCTCTTCGACGCTCCTGAAGACCTCTCGCTGGACCATCAGGTCAATGTAGTTTAAGAGCTCTTCGGGTGTTAGGTCTTCTTGGCTGAGGTGTATTGAGAAGGCTATCTTCATCGCTTCCTCTTGGGAGACCTCGTAGACTATTGCCTGCACCTCCTTCAGCCCTGCGAGCTTAGCGGCCTCGAGCCTCCTCGAGCCGTCTAAGACCTCGTACCTCTCTGCTGCGCCGTTCCACCAGAGTATGAGGGGCTGAGTAATGCCTATCTGCTGGACGGACTTGGCGAGAGCCTCCAGCC
Organism: Thermoproteota archaeon; assembly: GCA_030550155.1. Classification (GTDB taxonomy): domain Archaea; phylum Thermoproteota; class Nitrososphaeria_A; order Caldarchaeales; family Calditenuaceae; genus HRBIN02. The sequence continues at coordinate 21,594 of JAUQPZ010000017.1, read as the reverse complement.
TCTCCCTCTCAACCACCTGTCGGGGGTTCATGGATGTCTTGTGGATCTGGTCAAGCGGGACCACAGCCAGCTTCAAGGCGTCTTTACCCTCAGCTTCAGGACTGGCTTCTTATTGTCGAGAACCTCCAAAACCCATCGCGGAGTCTCGATGACTGGCTGGCTGAAGGATTGGATGGCCATGGATGTGAGGTCTCTTAGCCTAGAGTTGGGCGAGACCCGCCGGTAGAGGGCCCTATACTCCGCGGCGCCGACAACGAATTCGCGGCCCTTAACCTGCGGAAGCTCGGAGGCCAACAGGTCGCCGAGAAGTCTGACCAGCCTCAGCGCAACCCTCTTATTCCTCAGGCGCGGCATCCCACACACCCTTAGACTCCGAGAGCGCTCCTCAGAATCCTCCGTATAAGCATCGAGACTGGAATATTCTCGGCCGCCGCCCTAGCGGCCAAGGACTCGTATAGGTCTCTCGGAACCTTGATGTGTATATCCCTGCTCTCCCTTAGAGCCCTCCTCAAAACCATCACCCCTCAAACCGTGGACAACCACTGTCCATAACTGTGTAATGGTTATCCATCTGATTCCCACCTCTGGTGTTATTTCCTGATTTCAGGACAAGATATATATCTTAAGAGTGTGTGGTGAAACTGTGCGACGGCCAGGGAAGGAGGCTGTCTGGAGCATTAGGCTGAAGCCTGAGATTGACGAGCTGCTGGAGAGGGAGGCTAGGAAGCGGGGCGTGAGCAAGAACGACTTGGTCAAGTCGATAATCCTCGACTGGGCCTACAGGAACGGGTACAACAAGGTCCTGCACTTCAACTTCCGCAACGCCACAATAACCCTCTGGGACTTCCTCCTCAACCAGACCGTGGACCTCACATACACAGGGGACAGGAGGCTCTTCTGCGAGCACTGCAGGGCACATAGCTGCGGCCACATCTACTACGCGGTAACCAGCATCCCCGAGGTGGCTAGGAAGGTTAAGCGGGGAGAGATAAGAGTCGACTAGCCTTCTCAGGGATATTTTGGCTCCGCCGGGCACTGCTATCTGTGGGCGCGCTTTACAGGCTCGGCCTCGCGGCTGCCGCGATTGTTCTGGCTGTGGCTGGTGTTCTGCTGCTCTCGGACTGGCCCGTGGAGCTGGGCGGATACAGCGTGGAGATCTGCAGGGAGGCTGTTGGGGCGGCTGGAGGGTCTTCTACGGTTGTCTGCGAGGAGAGGGAGTTTAGCGTCTTGAGGGGTAGCCCGGTCGCGGGTATTTTAGGCGTCGCCCTCCTCGCCCTGTCCTTCACACTCTTGGCGCTGATGGTTCGAGAGTATCTTGTAAGAGGCTTTGTATATCTGGCGAAAAGGCTAGTCCTGTCTCAGGCCTCTTAGGCGTCTGAGAAGTGAGCCGAGGTCCCGCTCGGAGCTCCTACCCGGCCTAGCCCTCTCCACGATTATCAAGAGTGTGCGGATGTCTCTCATGAGGGCCCTTCTCTCGGCCAATAGCTTGAGATAGTCTTGAATTCTTAGCTCGCCCGCCTCGAAGAGTGCTTCAATCCTCTTGAGGCCGCTCTGCATCTCCTTGAGCTCTTCAAGAATTCTGGAGAGCTCCCGCTCGATATCCAGCCCCCCTGAGTCCTCCCTCTCCCGGGCCCTGCTGGCGTGCAGCGCCGTGTGAGTCACGAGCTCATCCACCTCCAACCCGTATTCTTCCGAGACTGAGTCCAGCGACGCGCCGCCCGCTACCTTCTCCTCAATACTCCGCCTCTCCTGGTGCTTGCAGACACTACAGGGCTCTTCCTCAGCCAAGCCCAGCTTGGTCTTTCCTGCCCTTAGACGTTGCAGGGCCTGTAGGGCCATTATGGCGGGAGGGGCGGCTGTGTTGACCGCCACATAGGCTTCAAGCCCTATGAGGCCTGTGAGGAGCAGGGCTGTGGAGAGTGGTGGAAGGGTTACTGCGAGGGCTGTGAGGGTCCTCAGGCCAAGATCACCATGGTGTAGAGTGCTTGGGATGTGGAGGCAAGGGCCGCGGCCGTCAGTGCTAGGTCCGTGTGGGGGCATTTTCCGCCCTCCACTCCCACGATAAGCGTGAGAGACGAGACCAGCACGAGCAGGGCCAGCTTAGTCTCCCACAGGCCCAGGCCCGGCAGGGTGAGGGCCGCTGAGACAGCCAATGCCGAGGAGAGCGAGGCGAGGATTTGGGCCAGCAAGGCCGCCAGCAGCCCCCGGACCTCCGGCCACCTCTTCACCCTAAACCTCATCGACGCGGAGCACCCGATTCCGCCAGCCTAGATGCCAACTCGTCGAGGGACTCTGAGATGCGCTCGGCCAGGGCTTTAGAGAGGGCTGGCGGGAGCGGGGCCCTCGCATATTCTAGGTCGACCTCTGGTAGTCCGAGCTGAGCTCTGGCCTCGTTTATCGAGATGAGACCTGCCTCGAGTTTCATGGATGTCAGCCTTGTGAGCTGCTCGGCGCTGGTCCACTCGTTGAATTTTATCGAGAAGCCTCCTACTCCGAGTATCCTTCTGAAGGCCTCCGTGAGCGTGGAGGCGACAAGCTCTTGGAGGTCCTTGACGCGCTGCTGGAAGACGACGAGCTGGTTCCTCGAGGTCTCAAGCGTCGCCGCCTCCGTGAAGCCTAGAATTATCCTCGGCACACCGAAAAGCGCCAAGATTCTCTGCTCGATGGACTCCATCAACCCGTTGAGGTCCAGGTCCTTGACGGGGCTCCCGAGGTCTAGGACCTCCCAGTCCCCCATCAGGGCCAGCGTGTCGCCAGGCTTCGAGCCCTGGACCGCCCTGACAGCCTCGTTGAACGTCGCCGCGTCCAAGCCGCGGTAGATGAAGGCCTTGGCAGGTATCCCCTTCCTCATCAGTATCTGGTAATAGAAGACCTCCGCCTCCCTCTTGGTCAGTATGAGCCTGTAGAGTGTCTGGAGCCTAGGCACCGGGTAGGCGAAGTCGAGATAAGGCGTCGAGACTACGTGGATTACCTCGTCAAGCCCCAGCTCAACCCTCCTAGGCTCCGTCTGGACATACTTCTCAGCCCTGCCATACTCGTCCCTGACAATACTCATGGTCCACGGCGCAATCAGTCTGGGGAAGTCGGAGGTGGTCTCGACGAAGGCCTCGTCGAAGAGCATCAGAGAGCTTATCAGCCTCTTTATGAGCTGGCTTGTCTCGACACCGCGCTCGGCGAGATACCTCTCAACCAGTTCCTTGACGTCTTCGTCGCTTGAGCTAACTATGTAGCCGGGTGAGGCCGCAGCTGCTATGTAGGCGTCCACGCACATTCTTACTGAGACGTCTGAGAGGGCTATGCGTAGAAGTCCTCGGTAGTCAACCTCTCTCGGCTCGCCCCAGTAGCCGTCTATGTGGCTTGAGGTGAGGGCCTTGGGCTGCTCCACCCTCCTAGACTTTCCGAAGAAGCGTTTGAGGAGGCTCATCGCTCACCCGAGAGCTTCTTAGATTTAATTTCTCTGAGAAGAGACTCGGGCTCCGTGGGTCAGCAGTCGTTTGAGCGGCTTCTTGTGGGAGCGGCGGCAGGCCTGGTCTACGGCGTCTCAGGCTATCTAAAGTCCCGAGCTGCGAGCGGCGAGGCTCTGAGTCCCTCGGAGCTCTTCACAGCCGTGGCCTGGGGCCTCCTCGTGGGGGTCGTGAGCGATTTTATGGGCGTTGAGCTGGACACCGCCGAGAAGATGCTCTTTGACCTCGGAGTCTTGGTGGTGGTTAAGAAGCTGGCCGAGACCGCCTGGCATACCGAGCCTGTCAAAAGGATGAGGTCTCGATGAGGATAACTGTCAGGGCTAGGCCGGAGTATTTCGCCAGACGACTCTTCAGAGTGGATAAGAGATTCAGGACCTCGGTGAGGCCGTCGAGGCGCATATTAGCCGTGGCCGAGGCATTCGGCATAGGAGTCGACGAAGAGCAGGTCTTCACCGTCTTTCAAGACTTCCAGCTCGAGATCAACCCAGGCCAAATCCTACTTGTCCTCGGAGAGTCGGGGGGTGGTAAGAGCCTGCTCCTAAGAGCTGTCGCGGAGGAGATGGGTGTGCTTGAAGAGTTCAGGCCTGTCCTTGACGCATCCCGAATCAGGATTAGACGCGACGCCCCGATTATCGAGACTCTCGGAGACGATGTCTCGGACGCGATAGAGAAGCTCAGCCTCGCGGGGCTCAACGATGCCTACCTCTTCCTCAGAAGATTCGAGGAGCTCAGCGACGGGCAAAGATATCGCTACCGTATTGCGAGGCTCTTGGACTCTAGGGCGAGGACTTGGGTCTTGGACGAGTTCACCTCGACACTTGACAGGGCGACGGCGAAGGCCGTGGCCTACTGTCTCCAAAAGTCCGCTAGGCGGCGGGGCGTGACAGTCCTCGCAGCGACGACGCACGAGGATATAGCATCCGACCTGAACCCTGACATAGTGGTGAGGAAGGGGTTCGGCCCATCCGTGAGCGTGGAGTATCTCTCTCCTGGGCCGCGGCCCTGCAGCCTCCTCGAAGAGGCCGTGATTGAGCGTGGCGGCTTGAAGGACTACGCGGTGCTAAAGCACCTCCACTATAAGCCTGGGAGGGTCTTTGGCGTCAGGGCTGTTTACAGGGCGCGGGTCGGAGGAGAGCTAGCGGGGGTGATCGTCTACTCGTCCCCGATATTGATGCTCTCGTCCCGGTTTAGAGCCTTTCCCTTTCTCCGTGAAAAGTTTAGGGAAGCTGGAGGCATGGCAGGCTGGGCTAAGACGGTGAACAGCCTCTTCACCCGAGTCGCCCGCGTCATAGTCCATCCAAAGTATAGGAGCATCGGCCTGGGAGCCAAGCTGGTCAGAGAGACACTCCCACTCTCACCAACACCATACGTCGAGACACTGGCGGTCATGGCCCGGTACAACCCGTTCTTCGAGAAAGCAGGCATGACTAGGATTGACGCGCCGCCACCCCGCGACCCCTTCTTCGACAAGCTCGCGGCACTGGGCTTCAACGTTGAGGCTGCATACTCCTGGAAACGGGCGGCGGAGGCTCTGGCCTCGATGCCGAGGAGCGTGTTGATGAGAGTTAGGAGGCTGGCGGTTGAGAGGCTTGAGAGGCTGAGGGCTGCGCATGTCAGGTCTAGGTCAGAGCTGTTAAGAAGGCTTAAGCGCGGCCTCGACGTCGAGGCGATGGCGCGGGTTATAGTCATGCGGCCGCTAAGCACGGTCTATCTGGCGTGGAGGAAGCCGGAGCGCGAAGACCTGCCACAACCTCTGAGTTCTGAGACTTATGATGGGGGTTGACAGGCTGTGAGGAGCTGATGAGCAGGGACAGCTTCTCTGCAATAGTTGATGTCTGGGTTGAGAAGTCCGCTGAGGACCTTGAGGCAGAGGAGTTCATCGGATATTTCGAGGGCGTGGCCAGCACCCCAGCCTTCGACCTAGAGGGCGATAGGTTCAGCGAGGATGTTCTGAGAAGGAACGCGGAGAGGCTCAGCGACAAGCCGATACTGCTGATACATGGGAGGGACCCCTCCCTCGGCCCCGTCGCCGTCGGGAGAATACTCGAGGCCCGATACGTGAACGGAAAGCTGAGAATCAAGGCGGGAATCTACAAGTCCTTCGAAGAGGTTTGGAGAAAAGTGAAGGAGGGGCTTCTGAAGGCCCTGAGCATAGGCGGCCTTGTCAAGGTTTTCAGGAGGCTTCCGGGCGGAGGCCGCGAAATAACCGATGCAGAGATCACCGAGGTCTCGCTCACGCCTCGAGGACTAAACCCTGAGGCCAAGATCATCTACGCCTTCGGTAAAAGCTACAAGATTCAGGACGGGCTCCTGGCAGAGTCCTCGGAGGCACTGTCCTCCTCTGAGAGAGGACTGCTCGAGGCGGTGTCGCGTCTGGGCGCTGAGCTGGCTGAGCTGAAGACTGTGTTGGGGCCGCTCCTCGCGGCCAAGTCTGCGGATTTGGGGCGTGGGGCTGCTTCTCAGCCTGAGAGGAGGCCGAAGGCTCTCGCCTCGAGGTTTGAGGTGCGCGGGGGCTCGGCGGAGTGGGGGCTTTTCACTCCGGTCTTCGATGATGTCTGGCGGAGAATCTCTGCTCGGAGAGCCTCTCAGAGTTATAAGGGCAGCGGGGGCTGAGCAGGCCTGTATGAGTGGCCAAGAACTTGAGAGAGATGATGTCCAGAGGTCCTACCTAGAGTTCGGCAAGGCTCTGCTCACCAGCGACACCAACTTTCCAGAAATACCACCCGAGGTGCTGAGGAGCATCATAGACATATTCGTGGAGGAGAGCGTCTCACAGCAGGCCTTCAGCTTCAAGACGATGTCCAGCGACACGCTCAGGGTCTACGTGAAGTCCGAGACCGTCGAGGTCTACGCGCCCTCCGAGGGCTCGGCGCCGCCCGAGTCCAAGCTAGTCTTTGGGACTCCGATAGAGCTGGTGGCCAGGGAGGTCAGGGTTCTCTCTAAGATAAGCGACGCTGCTACGGAGGAGGCGGTGATAGATCTTGTGGCTGAGACTGTCAGAGACGTTGGCAGGAAGATGGCTGAGACTATCGACAGGAATGTCCTCGCGGGGGATGGGAGCGGTTCAGACGCCTACAACCTCTTCGCGGGCCTCGTAAACGCCGCGCCTCCTGAGGAGAACGTGAAGGACCTAGCCAAGGACGCCCTCACAACAGACCACATACTCGAGGCCGTCTCAACCCTCGAGGAGAAGGGTTACAAGGACAGGCTGGTCCTCTTCCTCCACCCAAGGGCCGCGTATCACTTGAGAAGGGACCTCGCAGGCAAAGGGCTTGAAGGTGTGAGCACGGACATCTTCAGGACAGGTAAGGTGAACGAGCTCTTCGGCCTAGGCGCAATCTATCTGACCACCAACATCGGCAAGCGGAGCTACAGCGGCCAAGACCAAACCAAGGTGAGCGACGCAATCATCTGCTACCCAGAGGCGGCTGGCATCGGTGGGCTGCGCAGAAGGCTGACAGTCGAGAAGGACAGAGACATCGAGCGGGGACTAACGGTCATAGCGGCCAGCCTCAAGTTCGCTTGGAAAGTTGCAAAGCCCGACGCAATCTACCTAATCAGGAACGCTCTCGCACAGTAAACACTCTCTCTCAGCAATATAGCTAATCCCCCTTTTTCTCTTCCAACGATGTACGCATCCATCAGGGACATCCGGGTCTATAACGAGTGGCTTCCCATCAGGGTAGAGGCGGAGAAGCCGGCCGCGGTTAATGGGACGGTGCTCCAGCTCTCCAAGAGACCCATAGTGGACTACGACTTTGACGGCAGCGTCCTCGACGACGTAGAAGTCTTTGTCGACGGTGCGCGGGTCTCACCGGCCTCGGTTGACGCGGATAGGGGGCTGGTGGCTCTGGCCGAGCCTGCTCCTCAAGGAGCAGAGGTGAGCTTGAGCTACTTTTGGCACCCCATCCCGGACTCCGAGATCGAGCTGGCCATCTCTAAGGCCTCGGCTGAGGTTGAGCTTGCCACGGGCAGAAGATTCACGAGGTATCTCTCGGTGGAGCGCGTGGTTCTCGGCGAGGGTAGCAGGGTTAAGCTAGGCGACAGGATAGTCCAAGTCGAGTCGGTGAAAGTCTACGACTCCGGCGGCGAGCTCATCGACCCTGCCGCAGAGTTCATCGTCGAGGACGCCGAGCAGGGCGTCATCAGGCTAAGGCGATACATCGCCGGGACGCCGACCGGTCCGCTCTACCTCCCCTCAGTCATCGAGGTCGAGGTCACATACGTCGCGGGATACGCAGAGACGCCACAACACATCAGGCAATACACTATACTTGCCGCGACATACGAGGTCTTGCTCAGGTTTCAGAGGCTGCTTCAGGTTGAGAGGAGTTATGGTGAGGCGGCGCTGGTCGTAAGAGCTCCTGAGGGGCTGAGGGAGAGGCTGGAGTATCTGAGGGACGAGGTCGAGCGGTTTAGGAGGCTGCTTCCGAAGCCGGTGAGGCGGGTCTAATGGAGCTATCTGGAATTGTCTCGGCGTTACTGGAGGAGCTGGGCTCTGCGACGGGTTTGAGGGTGAGGGCCGGATGGGTGACCGGGCAGGACACCTACCCCCTCGTGACCCTTGTGATGAGTGAGGCGACAGTCAGGTGGGCCAACATAGAGCTGAGCCGCTTCATTTACAGGCTGAGATTCCAGGTAGATATCTGGCACGGGTCTGCGGAGGAGTGCGACAGGCTGGCCTCCAGGGCCGCGGCCAGGCTGATAGATGCTTCGAGGAGGCGGGGCTGGATGGGTCTGAGAATAGAGGCGATAAGGGATATCCCGGCCGATGGTGTCCACAGGAAGATGATCGAGGTCAGCTTCTTGGCGGTGGTTTAGAGGGGATGCCGTGCATCTACAGGGTCAAGACAGAGGGGAAGACCATCTGCGGGGCGAGGGCGCCTCTTAGTTGCTCCAGAAACGTCTGCCCATTCGGCCCAGCGCTATGGGAGAGACTCATCAGACACGACACTCAGAGCCAGCTACTCTGGATTATGCCGGAGATGAGAATCATCAAGGCCTCAGACCTAGACCTCGAGAAGCTTGAGCCCGGGGCCTACGTCGTCAAGTCCATGAATCTCTCTGCAAGGGGGCGTAGGAGGTGTCGCTTAGAGAGGCGCTAGACGCTATTCGGCTTCTAGATGCTGCTGGCAGGGGCGAGGGGTGCAGAGTCGCGATAATAGACACAGGGGCCGCCGAGGACGCGCCCCTGAAGGACTACGTGAACCTGACGAACAAGTCGCTCATCGACACGGAGAGCCACGGAGAACACATTCACAGAATAATCCACAGAATATTACCGGAGGCCGAGCTCTTCCTGGTCAAGGTACCCAACCCTGTCCCAGACCACATCTTCATCACAGCGATTCACGAGGCCATGAAGTGGCGGCCCCACGCCGTCAACATCAGCATGGGCAGCGAGATGACGAGCGACGGAGGAGACCCTGTCTCCATCTATGCTGACAGGCTAGCCGTGGTCTCGGTTGTGGCCTGCGCCGCTGGGAATGGGGGCCCGAGGCCGCTCAGCATAGGCGCGCCCGCCTGTGGCCGCGAGGTCCTTGCGGTTGGAGCTGTCAACATGAGGATGAGGCCTTGGTCCAGCAGTAGCCGGGGGCCGACGCTGGATGGGAGGTTTAAGCCCGACATCGTGGCTCCTACGGGATACCAACTTGAGAGGGGTGGGGCTAGGCTAATAGGCACCTCCTTCTCCACTCCCCTAGCCACGGCGGCCGCAGCCCTCCTCTACAGCGCTCTCCCCAGGCCGAGGCTCGTCAGGAGGCTCGTCCAGCTCACAGCCCAGCCCATCCCAGTCTCGCTACTCAACCTCGCATTTATCCGGGGAAGCCAAGCAGCCTCGAGGACCACGGTTCAGAAGATCCTGAAGGCCCTCTCGGTCTCCACAGACCCCAGAAACATCGTGGGCATGGGACTGCTCAACGTAGCCGACGCCCTCAGGGAGGCCGTCCAGCTCGCATCAGGAAGCTAGCCGGAATTTTTTCTCAGAGATAATAGTGGTTCGCCGCCGAGTCTTTGGCGAGATGTTTAGAAGGCTCGTAACGTTCGGTGAGGAGAGCAGCTACGGAGTCCCGGCAACCAGTCCTGACAGGGTATTCGGATGGGTTACAGAGTTCAGCGGCGGAGTTAGACTCGCGTCCGACTCGATAGGTGTGCTGGACGGCTCGCGGCTCAAGAGAACGATAGTCTACGGCCTCGACCTGTCTCCATCCATCAGCTTTCTCCCCACAAGCGGCGCACCATTCAAATATGCGTTGGGAAGCGTAACAAACACGGGTGCCGAGCCACCCTACACGCATGAGATAAGAATCTCGCAGGAGCACAGGCTACCATCCATAACAATATTAGAGCATAGGTTGGGCGGAGAATCACACGGCTTCAGGTATGTGGGGTGCGTGGTCGAGGGGGTTGAGGCCAGCTGGGAGCAGGATGGGCCACTAGAGTGTAGTTTTGATTTTAGAGCCCGGAGCGTAGAGCAAGTCAGCTCGCTGCCGACGCCCAGCGAGCAGCCCGGCGAGCCATTCAAAGCGGAGACCGTCAACGTTATCATCAACGGCCAAGGATACAGCTATGCCACAGGAGGCAGCCTGAGCCTCACCAACAACCACATACCCCTACCCCGCGATTCAGAAGGATTCATACCCGGACAGATAGCGGGCACAACAGACATAGAAGCCACAATCTCCCTCCACTACATGGACCCATCAATAATCGCCTTAATGCTCGGCAGGGACACCTTCGACGCGACGATAAAGTTCACGCGCGGAGCCAACGACAGCCTCGAGTTCAAGCTATTGAGGTGCGTCGCGGAGGTCGAGTTTCCGCTAAGCTCTGATGAGCTCTCGCAGGAGCTGAGGCTGAGAGCCGAGGAGCTGCAGATAGTGGCTGTGGACAGCAGGCAGAACTACTAATGAGGTAGAGGGGGCTTGGCGGAGTATGCTGAGCGGACGCGGCTCAGCAGGCTCTTCGTCCGAGAGGCCTCGGTCGAGGTGGGCGGCGCCCTGTTCAAGCTTAGGCGGATGACGTTGAAGGAGGAGCTGGAGTGGATGGCGACTCGTGACAGAATCCTCGGAGACGGGGCCTGCAGCAGGGAGGAGAAGATTGTCCAGATCTGGAGCGAGCTGTTGAGGCGCGTGGTCGTGGAGCCGAGGCTTGAGAACCCCGTCGAGGAGCTGCCCGCCACGGTCATCGCCCTCCTCGTCTCAGAGATAGAGAAGCTCCACCTCTGGGACCTCCCTTTTCCGCGGTCACCGCAGGTGTCAAGATGAACAGGGAGCTCCTACCCCTGATGCTGGCTGAACGCTTCGGCTGGAGCCACAGGGAGATCGCCGAGATGACGCTGGCTGAGGCGCTATACTACGTCGCCGCGGCGAGGCTGGCTGACCAAGAGGCTGAGCGCGCAGCCAAGAGGGCGGCTAGGAGGAGTGGGGCCGGTGTCCGTTAAGCTCCAGGGCCTTGAGGAGCTGAGAGCCCTGCTGGGCAGGCTCTCGGACGGGTTGGGCCAGGGAGTCGGGTCGGCTGCTCAGGAGATCGCTCGGCTCTTCATGGACGAGGCTCGGGCCAAGGCACCTGTTAGGACTGGCGCGCTGAGGGAGAGCATCAGGATGAGGCGTGAGGAGGGTGGGAAGGCCGTCGTCGAGGCGCTCGCGCCTTACGCGGGATATGTCGAGTATGGCTCAGGCCCACACGTCATAGAGCCGGGGAGGGCGGCCGTGCTGCGGTTCGAGGCGGGCGGCGAAACAGTTTATGCGAGAAGAGTCAGACATCCGGGGAGCAGGCCGAGTCCCTATTGGAGGCCCGCCTTCGAGGAGGCTGGGCGCGAAGCATACCGCGTTTTCTCTGAGGTGGTTAGGAGGTGCCTGTAGAGGAGTTCACGCTCAAGGCGATCTTCGACGCGGAAGACAGGATAAGCGGAAAGATTGGCAAGGTTCAGAGGAGCCTCGGAGACTTAGCCGATGCGGGTGAGAGGAGCGGAGACCGGCTCAAGGCCGTCTTCAGCTCACTCGGGCGAGTAGCGGAAATAGCGCTGGGCTTCTCCCTCTCAGGCGCGATAAGCAAGGCCATCGACTTCGCCAAGGAGGGCGTAGACGTTTACGCCAGCTTTGAGAGCTCCACCCTGAAGCTCGCGGTCGCAGCACGCTCCGCGGGTCAAGACATCGGTCAGCTCGCAGAAGCCTTCAGGGTCGTAGCCTCGGCCGCCGCCAGAGAGTTCAACGTAACAGCCGGAGAGGCCGCGGCTACGATGGAGGCTCTTGTCAAGGCCGGCCTCAGCGCGGAGGACACGATGGAGGCTCTCGGCTCAGCCATCCTGCTCGCGAAGAACGAGGGAGTCTCCTTCTCCGAGGCGGGCAACAACCTTGTTCAGGTTCTAGCCCAGTTCGGCCTCAGCGGAGGCGAGGCTGCCAGAGTAGTAGATGTATTAACCAACGCCTCGAGACTCGGCGTAGGCACGGCCAACGACTTTGCGCGGGGGCTCGCGAACGCTGCAGCAACGGCTAAGGGCCTCGGCCTCGACCTAGAGGACACGGTCTCATGGCTCGTGGTTCTTGAGAGGCGTCTCGGCTCAGCCGACGAGGCCGGCACTGTCTTCAACAGGTTCCTGCTCGACCTGCGAGAGATTGCGGAGAAGCTCGGAGTCCCACTCCAAGACACTAGCGGCCGCATCAGAGACATGAACGACGTTATCCTCGAGGTGGTGAGCGCGGTTAGAGCCGCAGGCGGAGACCTCGCCACCCTCCAGGAAAGGCTGACGGGGGTGGACATGAGGGCCCTGAAGGCGCTTCTGACATTCTCTCAGATGACTGAGGGCTTCGAGGAGCTTAGAGGCGAAGTGGGGAGAGGCGGCGCCGCTATGGAGGCCTTCGCCGCGACGCTCGAGACGACTACGGGCAAGCTCGAGAGGCAGAGGGCCGAGATTGACAGGCTCCAGAGAAGCTTAGGAGAAGGCCTTGCGGGAATCTACACAATGGTCGGCCCCCTGGCCCTAAAGGCGGCCAACGCCGTAGTCACGCCTTGGAGAGGCATAGTCGCATACTTCGCGGGAGACGAGTTCCAACAGCTCTCAGCAGCGGTTGAGACCCAGCTACACATGCTCGGCAGAATCACCGAGGAGGAGGCGGCTGCTTGGATAGCAAGCTGGGTCGAGGCTGGCAAGATCACTAGGGCCGAGGCTCTCGAGATAGCGGGCTCCCTCCTCTCACTCTCCACGATAGCTAGGTCAGAGCTAGGAGCCATGCTTCAAGAGGCGTTAGCGGCGGGCGAGCAGTTGCCCCCAGCCCTCCATCCACTAACCGAGGCGCTTCAATCCATGGCCGACGGCGCATCGAAGTCGCGAACCGAGGTTGAGACACTAGCCGCCAGGATAAAGGCGTTCTCAGAGGACGCCGGAATAGTCGCCGACGCGGCCAAAATGTTTGCACAATACTACGACGTGGTACTGAGCATAGAGAAGGCGCTGGGCAGGGAAGTGCAGCTGACAGAGGAGGCGGCTCGGAGCAAGGAGAGGCTCACGGCCACAACGCAGCTGTTGAGTCTGATGACCCAGAGCTTCGGCCTCGTCCAGCAGGCCGTCCAGCTCTACATGCTTGGTGGAAAGGAGGCGGGCGATATGCTTGTGAACACGATGACTGGCCTCGTCTCAGCGACAGAGGACGGGGTGGTCACGCATCAAGAGTTCATCGATATTCTTGGCCAGCTAGGCGTCAAAAGCAACGACGTGGCGTCAAGCCTGCACAGCATGTTGAAGACCGGCCTCGAGGCCGTGAAGGCCGCCGTCGAGGGCAACATAGAGAAGGCCAGAGAGTTCAACAGCCTGCTCGACATGCTCAACGGGAAGACTATTCACACATACCACTACCACCACCAGATCACGGTAACCGGTTCTGCCAGGCCACCGCCCCCTACGATTCCTCAAACCATCGCCGCGCAGTACGGCATTCCCACAACAATACCTGAGGCCCAGAGAGGCATGTGGAGGGTCCCCGCAGACATGCCCGTATATCTCCACAGGGGCGAGATGGTCCTGCCACCCAAGCTCGCAGAGTGGCTCAGAGCCAAGAGACGGGGCGTAGAGGCCATAAACGTTGTCGTGAATGTGAGCCAGCCAAAGGCGACGGCCAACGAGATAGCTAAGGCGGTCTCACGCGCGATTGTCACACACCTGAGGGGCATGGGTGCATGAGTCTGCGGCTCAGAGCCTCACTCCTCCTAGCACTCCTCGCACTCTTCGTGTTAGTTGACGAGGCTATAAGGGAGGGCTACCTTTTCGACCCTCGCGACATAGCCACACCCACCATCCCGCCTTCGCACGAGCAGCTCTTCATCATACTCCTCTCAGCCGCCCTGATTCTCGGATACAGGTGGCGGAGATGAGACTGGTATTCAGGGTTTTTGATGGCTCAAACTGGCTTGACAGGACAGAGGAGCTGAGCAGCCTCCAGTGGTCCATCTCGGGGCAGGAGCTGGAGAGCCTGAAATTCACCCTGATCGGCGAAGACATAAAGACAGGCCATAGAGTCCGCCTGGTCCGCGGCCATGAAGTGGTCTTCGAGGGAGTGACCCATCAGGTGGACAGGAGGCATGAAAGCGGGCGAGCCAGGGTTGTCGAGGCTACAGCCTGCTCAGACCTAATCCTCTGGGACAGGCATATAGTCTACAGGGAATATCCGGCGGGAACCAAGGCTGGCACGATAATCAAGGACCTAGCCTCGCTGGAGCCGGGGACAGACACCGCGGGCGTCGACGAGCACAACACCCCCTCCCTTACGGCACCCTGGTTCATAGAGAACGCCAAGGCTCTCAAAGTCATGCTCGACGTAGCGCGAGGCACAAACTATTACATACGCATTAAGCCCGGCAAGAAACTCCTCTTCAAGCCCAAGCGGACAGGAACGCCTAAACTAACACTCAGCTCCTCAAACACCGTCTCAGCGGAATACAGCGAGGACCGATGGATGCTCAGGGACAGGGTTATCTATGTCGGGGCCGGGGGACGAGTCTTAGCCGATGTAAGTGAGGGAGAGGGAGAGTCGCCCCTAATAGTCCACGACCCCTTCCTCACGGACGAGTCAGAGGCCCAGAGGCGCGCAGGCATCAGGCTAGACCTCTGCAAAGAGTATGGGAGGAGGCTGAGAGTCAGGGTCCATGGAAGCCTCTTCGAGGATAGCGGCCTAGAGCTTTTCGATACCGTCAGGGTCAACCTCCCAAGCCTCAACCTCACAAACACCGACATGTTCATCGTCGGAGTGAGCTATGAGCCCGCTGACGGTGAGTGTGATCTCGAGATAGGCGGACGGCTAGAGTATCTGGAGGACTTTCTCCAAGAGGCGCTTGGCGGCGACGTGGCCGCACGGTTCGGGCAGGCCGTCAAGGTCCCTGAACTTGTGTCAACACTCTACACCGTGACCGAGGCCGTCGGCGAAGGACTGAAGACGATGAGCACGCTCAGATACCCGGTCTACTCGAACAGGCCCCCGCTGACGCTCTACAACAGCAATAACGTTACGCTCGACCCAGATGGGTGTGCCCGGCTGGTCTCGGGGGCCACGGAGGGGAGCTTCGAGGCTAGCGTCCTTCCCGCTTCGCCCCTCTTCACAGCCTTCATAAAGGCTGAGTGGGTGGCTGAGGGCGGCCAGGGCAGAGTTTCCGCCGAGATACTGGACTCGAGTGGCAATGTGATTACGCGAGTGGTGGATGCCGTTGACACTCAGCAGATCTATGCGCCGCGATGGCCCCGTGCCCTCGGATGGATAACGAGGAAGGCCGCGTCATCGTGGGGAGGAAGCGGGGCCGCGGCCTCCGATGTATGGGCTGGAATAATCAACTCCAGCTGCCTGAAGCTCGCGCCAGCGACTCAAGGGGTTGAGGGCGAGATATTCTACCCAGCTGCCAAGAATCTAAACCTCGACATAGACTTTGCGAGATATATGAGGCTCTACTTTTACGGTGACTATGCCGCTGACTTTTCAGTTAAGATTAGGCTTCACACTGATGCGTCGAACTACAGGGAGGGAGTTGTGACGGTTAAGCATGACACATGGGCCAAATATGAGCTTGCTCTCTCAACATTCACAAGAGTCGGCAACCCGTCCGCGGTTAACTGGATAAGTATATTGTCGCCGCGGAATTTACTAATTGATAGCGACTACGTGTTTCTCTCGTTTATAAGAGAGCAGATACGGGTGAGATATAAGTTGAGTCGGAACTCGGCGGCCCAGACCTCGCCTAAGATAAGATGGGTTAAGATAATTTGGAGGGAGGGAGACTACGGATGACGGAGCTGATTATCGTCTCTAAGCCGCGTTTACGCTTCGTCAAATGGGTTGGGGGCGGAGTCTATAAGCAATATCTGGCACAGTTATCCACACCCACTATTTATCCAGCTACGGGATATCTAAGTGGAACTAGAACTGCTTGGAGAAACCTTTACACCGGCTCCGGCGGGACTACGAGGGCCGCCACTCAGTTTACCGCCGTGCAGAGCGCGTCGGTGCAGAATCTTAGACTTGTCCGTGCATGGTGCACTCTCGCCAAGTCGGGCTCTCCCTCGGGGACATTATACGTGAGGCTATATAGCGATAATAATAATGTTCCCGGCTCATCGTTGGCCACTATAGGCAGTTTAAGCGTAACCAGTTTAACCACGTCTCCGACAGAATACACATTTACACCAGCATCACCAATATCTCTTACACAGGGGACAAAATACTGGATAGTCGTCGAATACTCTGGTGGAAGCTCGTCGAACTACGTAATAATTTATACTGGAACTAGTGGCAATCTAACAATCCGCGCATATTCTAGTGATACTACATGGACAGTTGAGTCCAACACCATATGTGCCTCTGTCGGGCATTACTCGTTAACAATGGTGCAAACGGTTGATTTCGTTTACAGCGGCGTTGCCGAAAAAAGATTAAAAGTTATTCCTGATAGTGGTTCTACGATAATAAATGAAAGAAGGTTAAACGGACAATCGTTGTCAGGCGACCCGGTAGAGACACAGTCTATACCGCAAACAAGCCAATACATTATCGAGTATGATGTGACGGGAAACAATATGTGGGGCACTGTTGCCGCCTGGTTCAGGTGGACAACTACTCGATACCTATACTATGCGGGCTCAAGCATTACCTTAGACCAGCTTGGAGGCTCAGAGGCCTACGTAGCGAGAGTATCTTCAGGCAATGCTTTTCACTTGCGGATTGATGATAACCCTGACGCCGACCTCATAACATCTGGCGGGGCAACGATAACCTTTGAGCCCGGCACCCTGCCCTTCAGAAAGCTCGAGTGGGTCTCGGGGGGCGGCGAGGTAGACATACTGGTGGTCGAGTAATGCGATACATAGACCCTGAGACTGGCCTGCCCCTTGAGGCGGCCGAGAAACTGAGGCCCCGCCTCGGAAAGCTGGAGATAATCACTCAGACAGACACGGGGTTGGCGGTCGGGACGCGAGAGGCACCTGCCACAGACATCGTGTGCCTCAACGTTACAATAGTCTCTTCGCGGGAGAGTAAGGCGGATATACGCCCACTAAGCCCTGAGGAGAAGGACATACAGCTCCCAGAGCCCAAGGCCTACAAGCTCGAGGACGGCCGCATACTCATAGGCTTCATAGAGGACGAGCTGCCGAGACAGTTGAGGAAAGGCGGCGGATACAGCCTCAACGAAATCGTGGCCATTCTCGCCCTCAAGGTCAAGGAGCTGGAAAAGAAGCTGCAGAGATAGTTTTCAGGCTCATTACTGCTTCTGCCCCGAAGTCTCTTAGGGGTGTCCGCGTTAATGGTTGCCATATTCGGCGGCAGGGTCTCAGGCGATGAGGGAGAGGTTGAGAGGGGTGTCAAGCTCGTCGTGAAGAGGGCCAGGGACGGGACAATAATTGTGGAAGCTCAGGCGAGGACGGAGAGCGATCTCCGTCTGCTGCTAAGGGACTTGACCGAGGTTGTTGGCGGGATGGTGGGCGTCCTTGAGGCGGAGCACGCTAGCTCAGCTCCTGCTAGGCGCCGCTGAGACCGGCATCAGGCTCTACGAGTGGCAGAGGCGGTGGCTGGACGACGACTCCACGTTCCGCATCCTCCTCAAATCCCGCGGCGTCGGAGGCTCATTCATCATCGCCCTCGAGGCCCTCATAGAGTCCCTCCTCAACCCCGGAAGCCTCACACTCCTCATCAGCTACAGCCAGAGACAGTCCCTCGAGCTCTTCAGAAAAGTCAAAACGGTACTTGGAGCCTTGGAGAGAGCCTCACTGAGCTGGGGCGGGGAAGTATACAGAAGTGTCAAGGTCTCCTCGGAGTCTAAGACGCAGCTAGAGCTGGGAAACGCGAGCAGGATAGTCTCTCTGCCAAACAATCCCGACGCGATAAGGGGCTACAGGGCCGACAGCGTCTACATCGATGAGGCGGGCATGTTTAGGGACGACTTCGAGGTGAAATCCGCCGTGATCCCCAGCACGGTCGGGAGGGGTGGGAGGCTGAGTCTAGTCTCGACGCCCAAGGGCCGTAGAGGCTGGTTCTATGAGGCCTGGACCGGCGGCGCCTTCTCGCGACACACAGCACACTACTCAGAGGCCAGACACATAACCAGCGAGGAGCTGGAGAGGCTGAGAAAAACCCTCACTGAGCTGGAGTGGCTTCAGGAGATGGAGCACGAGTTCCTCGACGAGGCCAACGCCGTCTTCCCCTACGAGCTCATACTTCAATGCATCTCCGAAGACGCCTACGAGCCCGCATCACACCCCGTATTCATCGGCGTGGATGTTGGGAGGCTGAGGGACTCCACGGTCATCACTGCGCTGGAGAGGCTTGACGACGGCCTCCTGAGAGTCTTCCACATACAGGAGCTCAGGGGTGTAGACTTCCAGACTCAGGAGAATGTCATAGCTGAGCTGGCGAGAGCTCTCCGCCCAGTCTCAATCGCCGTGGACAAGACGGGGATAGGCCTTCCACTCTACGAGTCCCTCTCCAGGACTCTTCCCGGGGTTGAGGGCGTAGCCTTCACGCACAACCTCAAGGAGGCGATGATAGCGGCTATTCAGAGCCTGATGAGGGGTAGGAGGATAAGAATCCCCGCGGACGCACCGGAGCTGATTAATCAGCTCAGGGCCTATCAGAGAGTCGAGACGCAGACGGGCGGCGTCAGGTACGAGGCCCCGCGGGGCCAGCACGACGACTACGTCATGAGCCTAGCCCTCGCGGTCGGCGCCGCCTTGAAGAGGCTCACTACGGGCACTGCGGTGAAGAGGGTGTGGAATTGGCCCTGAATCTGCTGAGCTTTATGAAACGTCCTTGAACTAGCTCTACTCTCCCACCCTAATAAGTCCGCCGATGAAGGGCTTTCTGCGGCTGGTCACGAAGTAGATTCCCGGCTCCCGGAACTTGTATGCCCACTTCGAGCCCGGCTTTATCGGCTCCGAGACGAAACGGCCGGAGGACGGCCCGTCATAGGAGACCAGCACATGCTCGACGGAGTCGTTGTTGACGAACTCGACCACCGAGCCCTTCGCCAGGCTCAGAACGCTCGGATAAAGATAGGCGTCGCTGAAGATTGGCGGGTCTCCCTCCTTCCAGCCCGGCGGCGACACTACACCCTCCTTAATCACTATCCTGTATCTCCGCCTCCTCCCCAAGAGCGCCAGCACAGGAATGGGCAAGAGGAATAGCGGGAAGAGCCACGGAGGCAGGACCACGAACCCGCCATCAGCCTTCGGGGTCTCGGTCTTGGTTATCATCTCGGTCTTAGTTATCATCTGGGTAACGTTCTGGAGCACAGTCGTGGTCGTCCTGACTAGGCGCGGCGAGGTATCGGTAACATAGGTCGTAGCGGTCTCGGTGCGGATAAGTGATACGACAACCCTATCCACCGCTGTGCTCAGCACAAGGCTAGTTGTGTAGACCGTCGATTCGAGGAGACTTGTAACGTATTCTGTGGTTAATCTGGTCTCCGTGACCCTGATGATGCGGGTTGAGGTGGATCGACTGATGCGTGTCTCCGTGATTGTCGTATACTCAGCGACTGTCGTGTAGCTTGTGGAGGTGGTCGTGGTTCGCTCTATGAGTGATGAGCCGCAAAAGACTCCGTAGAAGCCGTATCCTTTGGTGCCCAGCGAGGCTTGGTCGGTGTCGAAGACCGGTCTCCAATCAAAATACTTTGGCTCGTATTCTTTGCTGGGCAGTCCAATGTAGTTATAGCTAGTTTTTGTGCCTGATGTGGGGAGTTGTAGGCTGAGATTTAGGCTGTTAAGAAAGACGTATTCGAGTCTATATCCCTGCGACATGCCTGCCAGATACGCGCAGCCCTCATAGGAATCAACGCCAAAAACCATCACCGGCAGGCTCACATCATCGAAACCCTGAATCCTATAGGAATAGAGAGCTCCACCGGTAGAGCGGTCCACAGCAAGAAGGATTCCGTGAGGAACGTAGGCGGCTCCTATGTCGCTTTGATATTCGAAAAACAGGTATCCGCCGATGAAGAGCTCGGAGTCTGAAAGGGCTGCTGAGAACGCATAGTCGAACATAGAGACTTTGTTTACGGGAGGGGAGGCTGGGGCTTCGGGATAGGAAAAGGAGAGCGTGTAATTCTGCCACCAGACTACATTCATTTCCCTATCGAGCTTGATGGCGGCCACGTTGTCGCGCGCGCGGGGCTTCTCCTCCGTCGCAACGACATAGACGTATCCGCCCTCATCAACGAGTATCTCCGAGTTAACAGCGAACGCATCAATCGGCTGAACAAGCGTCACATTCCTCCCCTGGAGATCGTTTTTAGAAACCTCTAGGATGAAGAGCCCGCCCGCGTTGACAGGTCTGTCGTCTAAGTTGAGCCTTGTTAATCCGAGGATGTAGATGCTCTCGTCTCCGAGTGCTAGGGATGTCGCGAAATCGCGGCTTGGGTCTGTCACGAAGTAATACATGTAGTCCCTCAGCACCAGGTATGGGTCGAGCCTGATGAGGAGAAATCCGGCGGTTTTCTCGCCTCCTCCGAAGATTGTTAACCCAGTGAGGACATATATCCCTGTCTCGTCCATGGCCAAGTCTATCCCCTCGCCGTATAGGTCGATGAGGGAGCGAGCATTCCCCTGTGACGCTACGAAAGCCGCATAGGTGGACGTCAGGCTGCAGTCCCCCTTTGAGAATGCGGCCACGAAGAGATTTGTTACTGTCCTCTCAAGCATGAAGTATCCTGCAACGATGGCGTGTGTCTCGTTGGTCTCGACAGCTACGGCGACGCCGTCCGGATACTCCTGATCCTGAGACAGAAATCCGAACATCCGGTTGCACTTGAGTGTGTGGTCCCGTTCCAGAGCCAAGAGGAAGGGCGTCCAGCCGCTAACTGCCTTACCATCCCGGGCAGAACTCGCTCCCCCCACTATGTATATCCCCTCCTCGTCTACCTCGATGTCATAGGCCCTGAAGATCCATCCACCCGACTCGTCACTGAAGGTTCGAAGTAGGCCATAGGCGGGGTCAGAGTATGTGCTGAGAGGATACGACGAGGCGAGGAGGGCCGCCAGCAGCAGGGTAAGGGCCGCCGACTTTAAGCTCCGCAAGCCTTCTCCCGAGTTTTAGAGCAGATGATATATAAGTCTCCAGTCAGTGAACGCTCGAGAGTTTTCTGGTAATAATCGACAAATATCATAGTAGTTATGTTTTTTCTACTGTCTCGCCATTTGTTTTTGATGCCGTGATGCTCTTGTGATAGGCTTTTTGGCCTGCTCCTCGTATGATTCGGGCCCTTCCATCGGAAGCGTGGACATCAAAAGAGATATAGCTTGAGCTTGTTGAGGCCGGGCCGGTAGCGCTTTGCCCGCAAGGAGGAAGGTTAGACTCGAGGTTGTGGGCGATGACGGTGATAGACTGACCGTTATCCTTGAAGGGAGGGTCACGAGGGAGAAGATTATGCAGCTGGCAGACCTCGTTGATCTCTACGGCGGCGCCGCTGAGAGGGTGCCTGCTGTGGAGAACAAGCTGACGCGGCTTGCGAGACTGATTGAGAAGCGTTTTCCCTACACCGATTTCACATCGAGAGATGTGGCCGAGGCCTACGAGATCGAATATGGAGAGAAGCTGTCCCTGAGCACCGCCTCCACTTATCTCTCGAGGCTGGCAGAGAGAGGGTTTCTGGAAAGGGCGGG
>JAUQPZ010000016.1:24444-35446 GCA_030550155.1 Thermoproteota archaeon | reverse complement strand
ACTTTCTGGATATGGATATGTGTTGCCATTTTAGGATTCCTGCTTTTAGGATGTAGATGTTTTATTTAAGTTGGATTTATCCGAGCAGCTTGATTTATCTTCTATATAGCCTATATAGGAGAAAAGAGTATATATCTGAACCATTAGACTATTTAGACGAATGACAACACCTACCACTACAGACCTCACAATACTCCTCGGAGGAGCCATCGGAGGCCTCGTCATGGGCCTCTTAGGATTGGGCTGGGGTAGCATAACCTCGAGGGCTTTACTGTTGGCGGGCGCCGGCTTGGGAGATGGTTGCACCACACTCCATTTTTCAGAGCTGCTTATTGATTCTGGCTACCGCCTCCTCTTCGCAGGAAGACTCAAGGCTCCCCAGAATGTCAAGAAGGGCCTGATTCCTTGGTTTACGCCAATACCCACAATGCTAGGCTCTGCAGCTACACTAGGATATCTGCCCCCTTATGCGAAGCCTTTAGCGACTCTCCTAAACCTTCAACTAGTCGTCTTCCTTACCATCAATATCTTTCGAGATCAAAGGCACGGCATAACATACGATATCTCTGGGGAGATACGCTCAGACAGGACCTGCCCGCAGCTCCTCAGCCCGCCTCGACTGGTCGCTCTCTCTTTCAGGCTCCTCCTTCTTGCACCATTAACCATGCAATACGGAGTAAACATCTGCCACATCACCCTCTTGGTTATTCCCGCGCTAACCTCCCTATACATCTCGAGGCTAGTGGTGAGAAGATTAGGATTACTGTCGCATGGGTTGGCAATCTTAATCCTAGCCTCAAATGGTGTGCTGAGCCTCCTCGCATAGCCCCGTAAGCGTGGCCCTAAGGTGCAACCCCCGCCCAGGAATCAGGAGCTTTCAACCATAAATATCGCCACCCACCATTTGGGGCTTGTGGCTAAGATCAAACCATCGAAGAAGAGGAAATTCGGGAAGGGCGTCGCTGTATGTCGCAGATGCGGGACAAGCGTAGGCGTGATCAGGAAGTATAAGCTCTATATGTGCAGGAGATGCATTAACGAGGTCGCGCCCCTGATGGGTTTTAAGGTCTATAGCTAGGGGGTGGCTTCAGCCCTTCTAAGATGTGTGAGACCTCCTCCTCGTATAGTTTACCCTGCATGGACCTATTGAGAATTTCTAGGCATAGGTTTGACCTGGTAGTTATCTCGACGATGTGTGACGCTAGATTGTCGTTGATGTCTCCGGAGTTAACCCAGTTCTCTGCTATGTGTATGCCTATCTGGGCTGAAGCGGCCAGATAGTCGCCGAGCCACGGCGGCCTAGCGATTCCGCTCCGAAAACCTGAGTGAAGAACTGGCATTTCCCCAAGATCAATCCTGTCGGAGACCGTGAGCTTACTCCTACACAGAGCAGCTTTCGGCTCAATCTCCGAGCCAATCCTTACCCAAGTCTCTATGCCTTCATGCGGAACCATGAGACTCAGGGGGGAGGTGGATAAATCGAGGACAGGTTCTTCCGCTGAAGACAGCTTAGTCTCAAGCAACACGAGTCCCAATCCCCTATCGAGCGTCCCTGTCTCGACTAAAAGCTGGGCCTCGCCCCTCACCTCCCCGCTCATTCTCAGATTAGCAGCCCACTCAATCCCCCTCTCACAAACTTTATACCTAAAACCTCTACACCATAGCTCCACACCCTCATCCACTCTCGAGATCAGGTTTTCAGCAATCTTCCTTACATTACCTACACAGACGCTAGCAGGCGGATAAAACCATCCCTTAAAACTACCCGCTGCTCTCAACATCACCTTGCGCTCCTCTGAGAGCCCGCCAACTCCCATGTTGCCAAGATATCTGGCCCACTCAGAGGTGAATGGTAGAAAAACAACCCCTTCAGAGACTCTCATGGCCTCGTGGATAAGGAGCGCCCTGTATCCTCGGAGCCTTAAGCCATGCCAGATCATAACTGCGGAAAGATCTGCTCCATGAACCAGCACATCTAACTCCAAAGACCCGCTCAACCTATCAGCTCAAAGAAATCTTCTCAAGTATCTCGGGCGGAATATTCTTCCCCCACTTGGCAATGAATTCTTCATCTCGACTTCTGTCTCTAAGATAATCTGGCAGCATTATGGGTATCTCGTCAATAATCGCGTACCAGCGCCCACACTTCGGGCACGTGATAAGGCCGTTGATAATCTCGTATGAGTAGCACTCGGCGCAGCGAGTCTCCCCGAGCTCGCTCACCGCCCCCACGTGATAGGAGCAGTAAAGCTCACATTTCACGGTATTATCAACTTTGTATCTGGATTCTCTCTCAAAAACTAGCAGCTTGAGTGGAAAGTTTCTGCACATGGGGCATGCGAGGATGTCCATGAGCCTGTACTTCAACTGTTTGGGAATGTATAATTACAGCCTTATAAGAGTATCCTTGGATTTGAGGCTGAAGACGCTTAGCGGAGAAGTCTTGCCCCCGCTTATTCTTACTCTAGTTCTTTGGCTATTCATCTTTAATCTCTCAAGAGGCCTCGTGTTGTTAGAGCCCGTTGCTCCTATTGTCGTGGTTGAGGAGCCGGCTGGAGCGCCTCCAACCTCACCGGCACCATACATAAACACCATTACGTTGCTCAGCATCATCGCTGTTACTGGTTTCACCTTCTTCCTCATCTTCAAGCGGTATCCGCGGCTGGCGTCCTACATCTCGGTAGGGGCTTTCTGGACGGTATCATTCCTCACCCTACTGATACATATAGGCTACATAGGTAATGTCTCCGCTATTATCGGGGAAAATCTTATCTTAGGGATCGTTCTTGTCATTGCGACCGCGCTAGCTTTTCTGGTTAGAAAATCCTCTGGTGTGGCCGCTTTAGCTGCAGCCTGCGTTACAGCTGGCGCAGGCGGGACAATAATCGGTTACATGATACCCGTTTTAACGTTTATAGTCCTAGTTGCCTCCCTCACAGTCTTCGACTTAGTGATGGTGAAGAAAGGATACCTGTCCCTTTTAAGCCACGAGCAGTATCGCGAAAGAATTAATCAGCTCAGGGGACTTGTGGTGGAGGTGGGAGACGTGAATATAGGGCTCGGCGACCTGCTCTTTTACACCATCACAGTTACGACAACATTCTTCAAACTAGGCCTCCTACCTGCCATAACAGCCAACTTGGCCATGATCATAGGATATTATCTAACTCTCCAGCTTCTGAAGAAATGGACCACTGTGCCAGGTCTAACAATTCCCCTCTCCCTTGCCTTAGCATCGGCCCTCGCAGTCTACGCCTTTATCCCACAGGTCCATTAAAGATAAAGTGCACGTTAATGTAAAATTTATAGCTTGGCGAAACTTCACTTTTTATATGCTCGTGACCAATAGAGGCCGTGAACCGCGATTTAAAAAGCCGTAGAAGTTTTTTAGGAACAGTCAATAAGGCGCTTATCGGCGGGCTCATTCTGGGCGGCGTCGTCGGGTCCGCGGGTACATATCTTTCCACGGGAGGCGTGAGGACGACAACAATTCAGCGGGAGGTCACGTCGACCAAAACACTTGATAAAAGGTTGAAGGCTGGATACGTATACATCGGCCCTGCGAAGGACTATGGCTGGTCATTCTCACATGACCAGGGGCGGAGATGGGCTGACAGCCAGATAAAAAGTGTGGAGAGCGTATACATTGAGGGTGTGAGTGACGCAGACGTGAAGGGTGCGATGAGAAGCCTCATCGAGGTTGAGAACGCTGACTTAGTGGTGGGGACCAGTTTTGGATATATGGATTCAATGGCCGAGCTGGCCTCCGCTTATCCTGAAAAATACTTCGTTCACATAAACGGCTTCAGGGCGGGGGTACTCGGTAACGCACCACAAAACATGTCGGTGGCAGACATCAACACTTACCAGATCTACTATCTCGAAGGCTTGGCTGCCGGGGCTGTGACTAAGACGGGCGCAGTAGGGGTGGTCGGCACATTCAAAGTTCCAGTCATAACTAGGCTGGTTAACTCCTTCATACTGGGTGCCAGATACTCTTATAAAAAGCGAACCGGGAAGGAGATCAAATGCAGGGTTGTCTGGCTGAATACTTGGTTTGACCCAGCCAAAGCTCGAGACGCGGTGATCTCACTGATCGATACAGTCAATGCGGACGTTATAAGCTCCAACGAGGATTCTCCGACAGCTCTCCAAGTTGCAGAAGAATACACGACGCAAAGGGGGACGAGGACATGGTGCTTCAGTCATTACACAGACATGACGAACTTCGGACCCAATGCCCACCTAACGGGACACATAGTCAACTGGGGGGCCGTGTATCTCGAGTTCTACAAGATGATATTAACAAATACGTGGCGCTCATTGGATATTTGGGCCAAGCTCGGAGATTTCACAGCCTCTAGATGGGCTAAGCCTCCGGAGCAAAGCAGCTTAGGCACGCCCGAAGGCCCAGTGTATATGGCGCCGCTTAACCCTGCGGTCCCACCCGAGTGGCAGCTCCTAATTAAGAAGAGATATGAGGAGATGAAGGAGGGCCTATTCGAGCCTATTAGCAGCGAGGGGAACTTAGACGAGCCTATTAGGGATACCGATGGAGAGGTCAAGATTGATAGGGGGGAGAGAGCAAACAGGACAATGCTGATGAACATGGACTGGATAGTGGAATATGCCTCAGAGACATGAACGAGCAGACGGATGTCCTCATAAAGAATATCACGGCGCTAGACCCTGTCTCCGGAGCTACGCTAGAGGGTGTAGACATAGCTATCCGAGACGGCCGAATAATAAAAATAGGTAAGTGTCTCAAGTTTGACTCAAAAGAAGAGATAGAAGGACGCGGGAAAATAGCGACGCCAGGCTTAGTCGATACTCATACTCATGTCTTCCAGATACTTTTAAGGGGCTCTCTCTCTTTGAAGGAGCTCCAGGCCCACCCCATTTGGCTCAGAGTGCTCATACCCTTCGAGGCAGAGCTGACCCCCGATGAGGCGAGGATAAGTGCTGAGCTAGCATGTCTGAACATGATAACGAAGGGGATAGTCTCTTTTGCCGACGCAGGCGGCCCTTATCCAGAGATTCTGGCCGAGGTATCCCTCAAAGCTGGAATCAGGGCTCGAGTAACTCACTCGACTATGGATGCAGGCCCTGAATACTATCGAAGGTCTGCAGCGATGAACAGAGAGCTCGTGAAGAAATACAGCAACGGGCTCGTAAGAGGATACTACTCGATCAGGCAGCTTATGACTTCAACCGACCACCAGCTTGAAGAGACATTTAGGCTCTCCAGAGAGGACAGAGTCCCAGTCCAGATGCATTTAAACGAGGAGGGCTCCGAGATTCAGCACGCCTTGGCAAGATGGGGGGCAAGGCCGGTGGAGTACCTACACTCTCAAGGATATCTCAGCAGACTACTGATTGCCGCCCACTGCGCATTCCTCAGCTATAGGGAGGTCGAGCTCTTGGCAGAATGTGGAGTAAATGTTGCACACTGCCCCACTATAGCGATGCTTTACATGAATTTTCCTAAGGTGCCGGAGCTACTGGCCAGCGGTGTCAATGTGTCGCTTGGTAGCGACGGAGGAAGCTACAGGCCACTTGACCTGTTTGCTGAAATGAATGTGATGCTCAGTGGGATGACAGGCTACTACGGGGCGCCATACCATGATTACAACGTTCTAGACCCGCGCACAGCTCTGAAGATTGCCACATATAATGGGGCTCAAGCGTTAGGAGACAACGCCGGGAGCATCAGCGAGGGCGCGTTAGCCGATATCTGTATAATCGATGCGCGAAGGCCCCACCTCACGCCGCTCCACGACCCCTACCTACTCCCGCTCTTCGCGACAGGCTCAGATGTCACCGACGTGATAGTGAATGGTGAATTGGTTATGAAGGGTGGAGAGGTTTTGACGCTAGACGAGGAGATTACCCGCACGGCCGCTGAAATAGCCCCTCAGGTCAGAGAAAAGGTAACCTCTCTCTTAAAGAAGCATCGTTAAATTTATCTCAGAAGCATCTCTTCACTGTTCTGTGAAGGTTTTAGTGATAGGCGGGGGAGCAGCCGGAGCCTCTGCCGCCGCTCGTGCGAGGAGGCTGGACCCCCAGTCAGACATAACCCTTGTAGAGGCATCCAGCATGATTACACACGCCCCATGCGGAGTCCCCTACGCAATAAGCGGGCTTGTCACCTCATACAAAATCCTCAAAACCTACGACCCCGAAAGGTTCTCCACGGAGAGGCGAATAGAGGTACTAACCGGCTCATCTGCCCGTTTCATCGACGCAGATAAGAAAACAGTCGAGATAAACCGGAATTCAAGGACCGAGATACTGCGGTGGGATGCACTCATATTGGCGACTGGCGCCAAGCCGCTCATCCCAAGAATAGAGGGGGTGAATGAGGTCTCACCCATCTCTCTCAGACATCCGGAAGACGTATTACAGGCTAAGCCTCGACTCGAAAAGGCCAACAGCGTTGCCATAGTTGGAGGCGGGTACATTGGGGTTGAGGTAGCTGAGGCGCTAGTTGACCTAGGCAAGAAGGTCCTACTCTTCGAGATGATGGCGCATCTGTTACCTACATCCGTCGATTTTGAAGTCTCAAAAGTCCTTGAGGAGAGTATGATGTCCAGTGGTGTCGAGCTCCATCTAAGCGAGCCAGCCCGCTCCTTCAAGAGAAAGGACGGCCACGTGGTCATTAGCACGGACAAGGGAGTATACGTCGTAGATGACGTTGTTCTCGGGGTGGGTGTCAGGCCTAACGTGGACTTAGCGCTAGGAGCGGGCGTGAGGCTCGGAGCTACAGGCGCGGTCTCTACGAATGAATATATGATGACGAATATTGAGGGCATCTTTGCAGCAGGCGATTTGGTGGAGAAACATCACCTAGTCTTGGAGAAGAGGGTCTGGATTCCGCTCGCCACTTCTGCCAATAAAGAGGGGCAGGTCGCAGGCGCCAACGCAGTTCGACCATACTCTCTGAGGATGAAGGGCATAGTAGGAACAGCTGTGACTAGGTTCAAGGACACATATGTCGCCAGAACCGGTCTCTCACAGGCAGAGGCCGAGTCAAGCGGCTTTAAAACAGAGTCAACAGTCATAAAGTCGAGGACCAAGGCAGGATACTTTCCGGGGGGCAGCGAGGTAACTCTAAAAATGGTCTCAGAGAAGGGGTCTGGGCGTATACTGGGTGTACAGGCTGTGGGTAGAGACCCCATAGTCGCCGCATACGTCGACATCTCCGCGATAGCTATAGAGAGAGGCTTAACGTTTGAGGATCTCTTCTTTTCAGACCTCGGATACATGCCCGCAACTTCACCAGTCTGGCACCCACTCATAGTCGCGGCACGGACACTATCGGGAGGCAGGTTCTAAAGCATCCATCTTAGTTAAGCTAACGAAGATGATTCATAACAGGTAACCGGCACCTGCGAGGGGTGTGAAGAGTCCAGTACCCCCCTCGTCCTTTGCGTTGCAATTAGGATGGAATTAAGATAAGCCTCTCCAGAGCCCGGGAGGGGATTCGAACCCCTGTAAAGCGGCTCTGCAGGCCGCCGCCTAGCCACTCGGCCACCCGGGCCCCCGTGAGAAAGCCTGCAACACTTGGTTAAAGTCTTTACCCCTGAAGGCCGACCTTGCATGCGGACGGTTTATTTTTTAGCCGTCGATATTCTCTCTTGAGGCGGGGGTGGCCGAGCCAGGTCAAAGGCGGCGGGCTTAAGATCTACCTAAGCCGGAGTCGAGAGACCCGCTCCCGTAGGCCAGAATGAGAAGGGCGGAAGGGTTCGTGGGTTCGAATCCCACCCCCCGCACGGATATCTACTTTTAACCTACATACGAGACATTGACTGGGTAGTCGACCCGCGGGTCTTTTACTTGTCTTGAGCTTAGCCATCGGTCTATTCTGGCAGGTCTATACAATATAACATAACAGGGACAAGGGTGGATGAGCATAGTAGTGGATATGTGGGAGGACTAACATTAGAAAAAGTGAGTTGTTTACGTTACAACATTCTATGCGGTAGAGTTTAGGTTTGCGGCTTTCCTTAAGAATGATTACTCAAGCTCTGTTTCCTGACCTTCAAATATCTCCTCCTTCAAGGATAATGTCTTCTCTTTTAAGGGTGATTGGTTATCTAGATCGTCTATCCAACAGACTATGTAATCGCAATCGTTAGGGTCGTGTCCGTGCTGTATGAAGGATGATGATTTATACTCAAACTCTATTCGGCAATAGTTGCCTTCTTCGTCAAGAGCAATCATATCTGGAAAAGACTGCTGAACCTTTATGATGTATGGAAATCCGAGCTCTCTATGATGCATGCCGAAAAGGAGGACTACACCGAGTTCGTTGATGGGCTCGTAAAGCATAGGAACTCTAGACAAGGGTGTGGGGCTTTCTACCGACTTACGACTTATTATCGGCTTTGGTGGTGGAATGAATTCATCCAGAAGTCTTGCAATGGCGCAGGTATCCATTTCATAGTTGCTTGGCAATATACTCTTGACAAAGTTGACCAATATTTCATTGTATATCTCGAACTTTTTGCCAACTGTCAGGTTTTCAAGTCTCTCGTTAAATCTTCTCTGTGCTTCATCTTCAGCTTTATCGCTTAGCCCAAGGCCATTGACTTTGTCTTCTAACAACTCGGTCTTAAAAGTGCGAATCAACTTTTCGGGATAATAAATGAACAACAGTTTCTTGACGTAATGTTTATCTCCTCCCCAGCCCTTAAGTTGACTCCAGCGCCCATCATCAACCTTCTCATGAATGGGTATCGAATCATCAACTATTAATTTTAATAGTTGCTTAAATAGATCGATTTTGGCACAAGCCTCGCGCCAAGGTTTGTCTCTGTAAATAGTTATAGCACCAACACGTCTCAAACGAAATTGAAAGAAATGAAAGAAAGACACACGCGATTTTCCTGTATCATACAATTTTTCGGGCGTTAACTCGTCTATAAGTGAGGGATTCTTCCTGAAAGGGAAAAGCTCAATAAACTCTTTCAGGGCTTTCATATCTTTTTCAGCCTCCTCTCTAAATTGAGGAGAGTTAACCAGCTGCCTCGCGAACTCCAAAAACGAACTCTTTATCTCAGATTTTATCATCCCGGACGATTTAAGCAATTGTGGCTTGAAAGCGTTTCGAATGTGTGAAGAGGTACTGTCAACCAGTATTACGTCTCCTTCTCTGGTGTTGAGTAGTGTGTTGTGTATGAGTGCTATGGCGCTTGCGACTAGCAAAGACTTGCGGCCGAACTGGAAGAAAGCCTTCATCTTCGAAGACCAGTTGTAGGTATATCGTTCAACCCTGAAGATAGCAAGCATTTGCCTATGTTCAAGCATTCCGTCCCTTCAAGCCGTGCTTTCTGGACCTTGGCCCACCATGACACGTTCACGACCCGCCGTGAACATCATATAAACTATAGCATTGGCTCTGTTACTCACGGATTTAAGAAAGGGACGGAGCTTGACATTGGATGCGGATGTGACGACGTCGATTTGCTTGTTGGGTCGGGCTGGATATCCGTGGAAGACGTGAAAAATATGCCTTCTATTAAACATGAGGGAAAAACGGTTACATACCGGCCTATGAGAACAATTCCTTTCGAACCCGACATCGCTGTTTTGTTCTGTATCGCAGAGCAAGCTATGGTGATTTCTTCTTGTGTACCGACCATGCTTGTTGGAAGGCCAGCGTGCTCAGGCATATCGGTGAGCGTCGACAGCGACACAGTTGTTGTTAGCTTCGGATGCACACAGAGCCGTCTCCGTGCAGGTTATTCACCTGATGAACTAGCTGTCTTCATACCCAAAAAATAGGTTGCCTGAACTCGTGGAAAAACTACGGAAAATGGTTAAGGCCGAGGAAAGAATCGTAGCGGCTTTATCGCATGATTAAGATTTGCCATATCCTCCGCCTCCCGCCTTCTGACAACCAACACATCTTCTTACTCCAAAAACACGATGCTTTGCTACCGAAGCCTGACACACGATCCATCGTCTTTGACGCTTCCTTCGACGATATCTCCTCGACGCCATCTGCTTCCGCCGCCGTCCCCAAGCCGGTATGACGTGAACAGCACGGGTTATTTGTGTTCGATGGTTTCAATGGGTGTTTTCAAGGTGTTTGTCATGTTGTTGTGAACGCCGAGAACCCAGTCCGTTCTAGGTCTTACCTGTTTCCGGTTTTGTTACGAGCTTAGCTAGTCCTATGCTTTTGGTCATCTACGCTTTAGCCACCGGCTGTCAATAACACGTGATGTAGGTAGCTTAATGCTTTAATAAAGCATCGATAATCGTGGACTGCAGATAAAACATGGCTTTACAAACAAATAGCCTAAAAGTTGTGAACGACCTTCTCAAATCTTGGGGGCTAATCAAGCGTGAAGACGAAGCAAAGCTTACAATAATTGGTGGAGGAGTATCAAACATCGTCGTAAAAGTCTCCACAATCAATGGCATATGGGTTATCAAGAAGGCCTTACCAAAACTAAGAGTTAGTGATGAGTGGATAGCTAAGCCTGACAGAGTATTAATTGAGGCAGCTTGTTTAAAGACTGTAGCGAGGCTTATAGGTCAAGGTTATGTTCCGAAAGTCTTCAAAATTGATGCTGTAAACTATGCTATAATGATAGAGTATGCCGGTGATACGGCTAAAGCATGGAAGGGTGATCTATTAAAAAACGTGATAGATAGCTCTATTGTCGTAAGGGTAGCCCAAGCAATCGCGCGGCTACATAACGAGTCAATGCGTGACAAAGAAGTACGCACTAGTTTTTGGGAGACTTGGAATTTCTATGAACTGAGGATTGACCCATATCTTGTAACAATAGCTAATCGTCACCCAGATATTTCTGAGAGGGTAAGAGAAGTGATCAAATTCCTAACCGATACCCGTCTAGCACTTGTGCACGGCGATTTCAGCCCTAAGAATATCTTATTACTGGGTGATGGTCGCTTCTGGATGATTGATCCTGAACCTGCGCATTTTGGAAATCCAGTTTTCGATTTAGCTTTCTTCTTAAATCATCTCTTA
>JAUQPZ010000016.1:0-24434 GCA_030550155.1 Thermoproteota archaeon | reverse complement strand
CACTTGTCGTCGAGTAGGATTTTAGACAGCGCACGTCTTTTTTGGGCCGAGTATTGGAGTAAGGCCGATCTCAGCAACATCGATGAATTGAGGGAGCAGACGGTCAGGACTCTGTCATGCTTAATGCTTGCTCGTGTGGATGGGAAATCCCCCGTGGAGTATCTTAGTGATAAAGATAGACTCACGGTTAGGTCGATCGCCAAGCGTCACATAAAATCCGCTACTAATGATATAGAAGAAATATACATTAGTTTATCAAGTTGTTTAGGATGAGCAGGTGTCTCTTATGAGAATACGAAAAGTTCGTGGCCGTCAGGTACTCGACTCGCGTGCCCACCCAACCTTAGAGGTTGATGTAGAGCTAGACACAGGTGTCATTGGGCGGGCAATCGCTCCTGCGGGGGCGTCAAAGGGAAGGCTTGAGGCATGGGATTTGAGGGACGGAAACCCAAGTAGATGGGTGGGGCTTAGTGTCTTCAAGGCAGTCTCTATCGTCAATACAGTTATCGACCGCGAGCTAAGGGGTGTTAATGCTGAGTTAGAGGAGATCGACGGGCGGCTATTAAACCTTGACGGTACAATGAACAAGGGTTGTTTGGGAGGGAATACCATGATTGCGGTCTCCATGGCTGCCGCCAGGGCCTTAGCCAGGGCCAACAGGCTCCCACTATACCGGTACCTCTCTCATCTCATCGGCATTGAGGAAATAGCTATTCCAACACCTATGGTCAACATAGTTAGTGGGGGGCTACATGCTGGTGGAAACTTGGACTTTCAAGACTTTATGATAATTCCACTTGGGGCAGATAGCTTTTCTACAGCTTTGGAGTGGGTTGCACGTGTTTACCACCGTGTGAGGAGAACCCTAAGAGAACTCGGGCATAAGGTGTTACTAGCAGACGAAGGTGGATTTGGACCTGATCTGCTGCACAAAGAGGTGTTGGACCTACTTGTATCAGCGATAAAAGAGTCGCAGCTAAGCCCAGGCCAAGAAGTGGCCATCGCCATTGACGTGGCGGCATCCCACTTTTTCAATCAGGGAGCCTATGTCTTAAAGTCAGAAGGAAAAACGTTAGACTCAAAGGAGGTTGTCGAGATGTTACAAGACCTATGTAGCCGATATCCTATATTATCTGTAGAGGATGCTTGTTCAGAAGATGACTTGGATGGTTGGAGATATTTGACTGAAAGGTTAGGTGATAAATTACAGCTTGTGGGGGATGATTTATTTGTTACCAATCCAGGTCGCATATCACTTTGCGCAGGTTTAGGGATAGCGAATGCTGTCCTTATAAAACCAAACCAAATAGGAACTGTAACTGAAACGATAGAGGCCATAAAACTGTGTAAGGAAAGAGGATATGCCTACATAATTTCTGCTAGGTCTGGAGATAGCGAGGATACTTTCATAGTTGATTTAGCGATTGGCAGTGGGTCCGGTCAAATTAAGATAGGCTCAATTGCTAGGGGGGAGAGAACTGCAAAATATAATCGTCTATTGAGGATTGAGGAAAGATTGGGAGAGAGGACGCATTACGCTGGCGTTGGACCGTTTAAACGCTTCATAAAAGGCTGTGAAGGTTAGGGGAACGGTGTCTCACGCCATCTGGTGGCGTTGGCCTTTATTACTCTGAGTGCGTTTTCGTATGCTATCTTTTCTATGTCTCCCTTAGATAGTCCGCGTGACAGAAGCTCGCTCCAGAGGTTTCCGAACTTGGTGATATCCTCTAGGCCGCTTGGCTCATCAACATGCATGATGCCGAAGAAATCAGTCCCTATTGCCAGTATATCTGGGCCGAAATTATCACGGGTATAGATTATGTGGTCAGCAACCCTTTTTACGTCTGCGTTTCCCCCCAAGGTTGGGTGGATCATTGTTATACCAACCACGCCCTTATTCCTCTTCAGAGCGTCAAGCTCTTCGTCGTCGAGATTCCTCACATGCTGTTGTACGGATGCCGCATTTGCGTGACTAACAATCGCGGGCAACTTCGAGAGATTTAACGCCTCGATGGTGCTCTTCTTGCTCGCGTGGGCCAAATCAACTATGACGCCGAGCTCATTACATCGCTCAACTAGGTCCTCGCCGTCACCCGTCAAGCCGTAGTCTCGCTTAGACATACATGTAGCAGCATACTTGTTATCGAAGTTCCAGGTGATCTGAAGAGACCTCACCCCCAGCATATAAAACAGGTCGATATCCTCCACATCCTCAAGCGGCTCAGCACCCTCAATCGCAATCAAGAACCAGGTCTTTCCATCTGCCTGCGCTTCTTCGAGGTCTGAAATAGTCCTTAAAAGCCTAAGATCGTTTTTATGAGCTGAAAGGAGGTTATAATAAGTCTTGATATGTTCTAGGGTCACCATTGTGGGAGAGCGTACTCTCATCGCACCCACCTTTACACCATATCCCGTAACCTGCTGCCTCAGCCTCGACGGATTCTGCGTGGGGATTATGTGGGCTATCGAGGAGAAGACGATCCTTACATTGGCTCGCCTGAATTTTGGGATATCTCCATGCCTACCTTCTAAGTCGATGTCAAAGCTCTCTGGCTTAAACTTTAAACCGTAACCTCCGAGATAGTAGTACAGTGAAATGTCTTCATGCAAATCTATTAGTGGAGGGTTAAAACTTGTAGCCAAGGCCACGCTTATCAAGTTCTACACACCATTTTATACTTTTAGTTCTTGTTGGTTGAACTAGTGAATTCTGTCCTCTATTTTACACTGGGTGTTTAATAGGTTATCACCCATTGGCATTCTCTGTATGGCTCTACTTTATAAGAATCAACTTTTTAACTAAGTAAGTCTCCAAACCTATGAAGATTTATGGTCCGTGGATTAAAAATAGGACTTGATGTCTCCTTCTGGATGGATAGTAGATATGCGATGCCCTTTCTAAAAGAATGTGAAAAGGCCGGTTTTGATTCTTTGTGGTTCGGAGATCACTTCTTCCCTTGGCATCACTCCTTCAAGCATAGTTTCTTCGTTTGGCCGGTTATGGCAGCTGCAGCTGAAAGAACTAAAAGAATTGCCATAGGCGTTGACGTGACAGTCCCAATTGGTGGACGTTATCACCCTGCATTGGTTGCACAGGCTATAGGAACGCTCTCATCGATGTATCCGGGGCGGATACTTTTAGGAGTAGGTTCAGGGGAGGCGTTAAATGAAGAGCGATTCATGGGCTATTGGCCGAAATGGAGGGAAAGGATTGAGAGGTTAGTGGAGGGGGTTGAACTAATTAGAAAATTATTCGTTGAACAAGATTTTTTCGATTTTAATGGGAGATACTTTAAGATGCACAAAACGCTTCTATACGTAAAACCTAAGAGAAAAGTGCCAATCTACTTCTCAGCCGGAGGAGCGAAGGCAGCATTCTACGCAGGGCTTTATGGCGACCACTTAATAACTTATGGTACGGTGGAGAGATGCAGGGACCACATATTCCCTGAATTTGAAAGGGGTGCCAGAGAGGCTGCTAAAGATCTGAAGAAGATGGAAAAAGCAGTGTTGATCGAAGGCGCACTGGGTGATCCTGCTGCAGCTATTAAAAAGATAAGAAAGTATCATGCCGGCACTTTAATTAGTGAAAACTTTAACAATTCCGATCCCATAGAGATTGAGAATTCAGCGCGTGTTATAACAGATGAGCAGATACTTCAGAATTATTATTTGTTCAGAAAGCCAGCTGGGCTTATTGACGTTATCGATAAGTATCGAAAAATAGGGGTGTCGCATCTGATTTTTACAGATTTTAGCGCATCACCCATGCAAACTATAAAGGCGTTTGCAAAAGAAATAATTCCTTACCTCAAGGGTAAGTAAATTTTAATAGCGTGGTGCACTTTTACGTGACTTTTCCTCTCGCGGCAACTGGCCACACACTTTCTACCTTGCCTCCTCTTAGTCCATAAAGCATGTCAAATTGGTTCACGCAGGGACACACATGGTAGGGAATGAACTCCAGCCTGTCACCCAGTCTGATTTTTTCTTGAGCTTGGCCTCTAAGTATAAGCCAGCCGTGCTCTTCTGAGAACTTGACTATCTCCACCCCCTCATCCCCCACAGCTACAGGATACCGGTTCATATCAAAGTGAAATGTCTTAGAACCGGCATCTATTACACCCCTATCCGGCGATGGCCTGCTCATCACAGTGGTGAGCACATGTAGTGCACACGAATCAATAGTGGCCGCCTCTCTCTCTACGAGGTAATAGTCGTTAAAGACATACATGCCAGGTTGTAGCTCAGTGATCCCTTCAAACATGCTACTGTATCTGACCGTCGCGGAGGATCCAACACTCACTTCATTAACCTCGATACCCCTTCTCTTTACAAGTTTAACCGAAAAGAGTGTTTGTTCCATCGCTTTGTTTATGAGGGATATGCGCTCTTCTCTATCTCTAGGCGCACCCGCGTGTCCCTCATAAGCCATTAGGCCGACAAGATATAGCCCTTCACTCCGTGTGACAGCTTCTGCGAGATCTGGGGCCTTTTCAGGCGGTACACCGGTCCTATGCATTCCGCAATCCACGTCCACGTAAACTCCCAGCTCAAGCCCATGCTCCTTCATAACGTGCGATAACTCGCGGATATTGTCTAAATGATCAACTGCTACGAAGACATCTATCCTTTCTCTCAGCTTCGCTAGCCTGGGGAGCTTGAGTTGACCTACTACCTCGTTTGTTATGAAAATGTTGTCTAAACCATTTTCGGCCATTACTTCAGCCTCGCTTAACTTCTGTACGCAGATTCCATTGCCTCCCTCCTCTACCTGAATTTTTGCTATCTGGGGGACCTTATGGGTCTTCACATGAGCTCTAAGCTTTAAACCTCTCTCCTTTGCAAGCTTAGCCATCTCTCTAATGTTTCTCATCATTACATCAATATCAACAATCAGAGCTGGTGTGTCTATATCTGATTTATCCACGTCCAAATCACGTCTAATACGGGTGTATAAACTTTATCACAATCGAACGATCGGATAAGAAGTAGAAATCACCTGTCTTGAAGAGATGCGTGTTCCTTGTATTAAGACAGTTTCCTTATTCTGGTGAGTATCTGCGATGCGAGTCTCTGTGAATCTTGGCGAGTGTTCATGCGCGTGGCTAGGACTAAGCATTGTTTTCCCTCCGCCTCGATTTTGCTTGCCAGTTCTCGGTCTTCTAAGTCAATTATCATTGTGTCGATTATGTCTCTGTACAATGTGTAGACTCCGTAGGAGGTGGGCTCGACTCCAAGCATTTGGAGCATCTTGTCGGCAGGGCCCTTTATGGTCTTGCCGCCGATTAGGGGGCTGATAGCAATTTTTGTCGCTGAGCTTTTTCTTAACGCGTCTCTGAACCCTTTGAGACCGAGTATTGGTCCGATGCTAACTATCGGGTTGCTTGGGGCAATAGCTATTATGTCCGACTCATGGACTGCGTGGATTGCCTCTGGGAGGGGCTCAGCCTTCTCTAGACCCTCGAACCATATCCGTTTCGCCTCAAATCTGTATCCGTGTTTGACGAAATATTCTTGAAATCGCAGCACGCCAATCTCTGTCTCGACCATGGTCCTAATGGGATCGTCTGTCATAGGCAGTATCCTTGCTCTAATCCCTAAAGCTTTTCTAATCCTCTCGGTTACCTGCGATAGCCTGTAGCCCTTCCTCAAGAGTTTGGTCCTAAGTAGGTTCAGGGCCAGGTCTTTGTCCCCTATTTTGAACCAGTTCTCTAAGTCGAGTCTGCCGAGCATTTCATTGCAGTTGAAGGTGTCTTCTTTTATCCCCCAGCCTCTATCCCAGTCGCCCAGTCCTGCCAGTGTATAGGTAACAGTGTCTATGTCGGGTGATACGTGCAAGCCATAAAACTCTTCGTCGTCAGCGGTGTTTACTATGACGACCAGCTCTTCTTCCTCAGATATAGCGGCCTGAACACCTGCGGCGAACTTAGCCCCGCCGACTCCCCCAGAGAGTATTGTTATGATAACGGTTCACCCCACCTATTGAGGTAGGCTACCTCGCCTAATTTTTTCCTTGACTTAGCTCGAAACCCACCCGGAAGCGCAACCTCTATCATCGCCTGAGGCTCTACATGGCTCGGTATTCCTAATACCTTCCTCACCGCGTCTTGTGCGAATAGGGGGCCGCATCTCCAACAGGCTCCGAGCCCCATCGCATGTAGTGCGAGGAGTAAGTTCTCTATGAATGCGCCTATAGATTGAACGGCCATGACGTATTCACACTTTCTACGCTTCTCGTCTGGATACATGTCCATCTCCTCCATCGTGAGGCAGACAACGATGAGAGAAGATGCCCTGAGAGTCCGCTTCTTCGACTCCTCAATTATGATCTCTATCTTCCATTCAGGGAGTCCATCTCCCCTGAGGTCGCGTCGCCACTCATTAGCCATCTCTTCTAAGAGCTCCTTCATAGTCGCTCTATCGTCAACGATAACGACCCGCCAAGGCTGTGCATTATGTGCGCTAGGTGCTGAGATAGCAGCTTCCAGAGCTCTGAGAATCTTGAAAGCTTCTACTTGGCCTGGAGTCAAGAGCTTTGAGGAGCTTCGGCTCTTTATGAACTCGAGGAATCGTTCTGGCTCGGTATTCAAGCTTGAGAGAGATGAGCTGGCAGATGATTTAATGGTTTCACTTCTCCAAGCCCATTAAATATAGCTCAGCCCTTTTCACGTCCTCGAAAGTATTCACGTTTATACCTAGCTCTCGGAAGACAAGGGGTATGTAGAGGGGGGCTAAGAGCTTTAGGTTTGTTCCGCTAAGTTTTCTGATGACTCGTAGGCCTGAGGGCTGGTATTGCCTTCCATCTACATCGATTATTGTGGGGCTGCTCGAGAGTCCCTTTACCATGTCATAGGGAATAGTGAACACCAGATATTCTTCTTGATGGACTAAAGACAGCCTGAGAACAGTCTCAATATGCTTAGGCCTCAGTGTAGGGATGTCAGATGATACTACAACATAGAGCCCCTCCTCGGCCCTCACTAGATATTCTCTCAGGTCACTGATGTATCCGCTTCCAGAGGCAACTATTGGTCTGAACCCTTCCTCCTCAAGGTAGCGGTTCGTGTTGGGCGTAAAGAGGCTTGTCACAAAGTCTATGCCCTCGATAAACTCGCAGAACTTGAGGGCGTCGATCACATATTTTATCATAGGTCTCCCAAGAATGTTTACCATCTGTTTCTCAACCCTGCCCATCCTTGTAGCGCGTCCACCAGCCATGACCACAGCTCTCACTGGGAGGGCCATTTAACGAGACAAAGCTGGTCCCGATATATCTCGATGACGCCACTTGGAACGGTTCAAGAGCTCATTTTATGGTAGATTAGAATCGCCGCAAGAAGGGGGATTCCGAGCCAAAGCGAGGTGTAGGAGGTTGTCCTAAGGGTTGAGTAGAGCTGCGACTCGCCGTATGAGTAAACTTGGATCCTGCCGTTAATTTGCCCGGAGCCTGCTTCGCCTGCGAGGAGGAAGGTTACCTCGTATAAGCCTGGCTCTGAAAGCTGATGCCTCCAGGTCATCACTCCGTGTGTTGCAGGAGCTGGGCCGTCGATTAATGAGACGCGCCCCGGTTTAAGCAGAAACAACGTAATGTTTACTCTTCCGCTGGCTCCTTCTACTCCTTGGACGACGGCTTTTATCTCAAATTCCTCTCCCTCACGTGGAGTAGCGGGCATCACATAGGCTTCAAAAAGATAGTCGCCTACCCTTGTGGCAGTGCAGACAGCTCTACTCACGCCTCCATAGGAGAGATAGATATTGAGATAGAGGAGTGTGGCTGCTGAGGCAGCGATAACCAGTGAGACAACTAACAGCGCGGCGCGGAGAAGGCTAGGCAAGTCCTAACCCTACCTATAGGATAGGTCGTGAATTTTAAATATAGAGTGGCTTCACATCACGTAGTTTATGGAGTTAGCTTAAATAGCTGGAAGAGGGTGTAAAAGAAAAGGATTGACGCAACGTAGAAGACTTTTAAAAGGTCTGTTGGCGGGAGCGGTCTTAGCAGTGATAGCGCCTTTCGCTAACCTCGTAGGATATTTTTACCGTAAGGAGGAGGAAGTTTCTAAGAGACAGAAATTGGCGAATCTGAAGGACCTTTCACCCGGGAGCTACATCTTCTTTTCGTATCCGCAAACAGGTGACCCAAAGATAGACAACGACCCCTTCCGGCAGTATGTTCTCATTATGACGCATGATGGACATTTAAGAGTCTATAGTAGAGTTTGCGTCCATCTCTGGTGTCTCCCCTCCTATATCCCATCAAGGGGCGCCTTGATCTGTCCCTGTCATGGCTCAATCTACAGGGACACGGATGGCGTAGCGGTAGACGGGCCTGCCGCCTATCAACAGTATCCGACAAACGCGCTACCTATGGGTGTGATAGAGGTGGATCAGAACGGAGATATCTGGATGGTGGGAGTTGAGGGGAGACTAGGATATGGGCGCGAGTGGCAACGCGTCAAGCCTGACGACCTAGTTAGGAGGGTGACATAGAGGTTTATGGCGTCAGATTCAAGAAACATAAGAGAGCTTCTCAACAATCTCTGGAAGTGGACAGTCGATAGGCTTGAGAGAACAACTATTGTCGTATACAAATTCACTGTTCCCAAGCAGTACATAAGCCCCTACGGGTATCTCGGCACCCTGACAGCCATCGTCTTCGCGATCCTCGGGGTCAGCGGAGCCTTTCTGATGTTCTACTACAGGCCCGACGTCGAGCTAGCATTTCTGAGCGTCAAAGAGATTCAAGAGAAGGTTCCCTTTGGCTTCATATTACGTAACGTCCACTATCATGCCTCTAACCTTATGGTATTGCTTGCTATACTACACCTATATTATCAATATTTCTCGGGTCGATACAAGATAAAAAACGAGGTCCTGTGGGTTACAGGCATAATATTGGGCATTCTAACCATACTAGAGGCATACACAGGATACAACTTGATAATGAATCAGAGGGCACTTCTCGCAGTAAACATAGGGATGGGCCTAACATACTCCGCCCCCATTCTCGGCCCAACGATAGCACCCATCTTCATGGGGGGAGGGCTATTTGACCTCGTAGTCAGGTTTTACGCTCTTCACGTCTTCATACTTCCATTGTTGATGCTTTTGCTAGCAGCCGTCCACTTCCCCCGCGCCCTCATCATCGACTTCCCCGTCATATCTGTTATAGTGGGCGTGATATTCATCTCGGCGGGCTTATTCCCTGCCGAGCTTGGCATTAAGTTTGACCTGACGAGAGGGCTGGTGGAGGTTCCTGAATGGTATCTTACAGCCATATACGCTTTTCTGAGAACTGGGACTGAGAGATTTACTGCGGGGGCGTTGCTCCCACTATTATTCGTTATTATGTTCCTTATAGTGCCGTTCGTCGATCGGTCGAGAAAGCTTTCATGGAAAGATAGACCCTTCTTCACGGCCTTAGGAGTTGCGAGTATAGTCTTAGTCACGGTCACGACTGTCTGGGGATTTTACGTGGACTTCTCTAAAGAGACAGCTTTCGACCAGCTCTACATCGAGCCAACTCTGTTCTATGGCTCAATAGCTGGTATGACAATTGCGAGCTTCTACGCGACCTATGTTTACCTCTCTCGGCAGGTGAGAGGTGCGCGGCCGCCTCCAACCAAACCAATAGTACTCAAGCCTCAAAGCGCTACAACCATAATGGTGGTCCTCTTGGTATTCATAGCTGCAGCGGCCGCCGCTACTTTCTACACCTACTTCATCAACCTCCCAAACCACTCCATGTTCTACCTCGGCATAGCCTTCTTCCTCTTTGGATTACTCCTCCATGTCTATCGCCACTCAATCTACACTCAGGAGAGACAGGCAACACAAAGGGAGCAGCAGGCTGTGCGAACAGCAACATAGTTAAGCATCGGACTTATATATGGTAAGGCATTTATTGAGGCCCAGTAGTAGAAGCTCCTAGGTTGGGAGAAGAGAGCCGAGAGTTCTCCGTTGACGTACTCGAAAGGCTCAGAGAATTGGTAGGCGAGTCTGCGGAGATTGAGGAGGAGTATGGAGGTTATGCGATCAGAATCCGTGAAGAGACGCTTTTCCCTTGGTCTAAGGTTTGCGGCCTATTGATAGGGCTAAATCATGAGGTCTGGATTGAGAGGCGTGGAGAACATCTGTACGTAGTTTCTAAACCCATCGCGGACTAAGTCATTAGTGGTAACTGAACGTATAGGAGTAGGAGTGCGAGTGTGAATGTTGGTATACTCACCAGCGCGCCAACCGGTAACCACTCCCTGACAGTTATGTGCCCGAGTTTCTGCCTCTCCAGCAAACCTATGGCCACTATGTTGGCGGTACTGCCTATAGTCATGAGGTTACCCATCAGAGTGCCCGCGAACAGGAGCGTCCACCAGTACGGATAAGTATTCAGACCCAGCACCCCCATCTCTTGAATAATCGGTATCCAAATGGCTACGGCGAGGATGTTATCCATGAAGGCAGACATAAAGCCCGACACATAACCTATAATGGGCAAAGCGATTGCTTCTTTATCCGCGATGAATGTTGAAAGCTGTTGAGCGAACACCCCTATAGTGCCAACATATTTGAGTGTCCCGACAGTTGAGAAGAACAGCAGAAAGAATGCAAGTGTCCACCAATCCACCCTTTTCTCAAAGAGCTCCCTCGCGTGGGACCCCTGCAAAAACAGAGCTATGGCAGCTCCAAGAAGAGGTGCTGCAACTAAGATCGTGTTTTTCTCAAGCCCAAGAGCGTTCTCAATTGTAGTGTGCGCGACGAGCAGTGATATCGTGAAGATGAACAGAAGAAGGGCGGACTTGTCCAGCTTTTCTCTGACGCCGTTGTCTGCCAATGCAGGTGCTACAGCCTGCGCGTATCCCTTGAGCTTGTTATCCATCTCTGAAAAGTATCTACGATAATATAGGTAACCTAATCCGATGCTCATGAAAAGTGTGATTATTGAGATCGGCGTCGCCCATCTAATAAACTCCGCGAAGCTTAGGCCCGCCCTCAGAGCTATCATCACACCTATAGGGTTGCCTACAACCGTGGCGCTGCTCCCTATATTGGTGGCAAAGACCACCAAAATCAGAAGAGGGACTGTGGGCATGTCGAGGCGGCGTGTCAAGTGTATCACCAGTGACGACATGAAGAGGATAGACGTCACCTCATCAACAAGCGCAGCAGACAGGGCGGACATGCCCATCAACACCACCAATAGCCTAA
The DNA here is from genome assembly GCA_030550155.1 of Thermoproteota archaeon. GTDB lineage: Archaea > Thermoproteota > Nitrososphaeria_A > Caldarchaeales > Calditenuaceae > HRBIN02. Next base: position 13,226 of record JAUQPZ010000016.1, on the reverse strand, counting down.
TAGAGGAGCTGCCTAGCTTTGTTACTCTGCCGAGCAGGTATTCGAAGAAGTGCCTCTCCTCCATAAATCCCACCACCGTCATCATACCGATCAGGAACAGAATTATGTCTAGACCTGCAAATTCAACTAGGTGTGGAATATCCGTCAAACCAGATGAAAGTAACACGAACGTGCCGATCAGTGCAAAAGCAACCCTAAATCGCCAGAAGAATAGGATGCTGGCGATGATGCCGAGGAAAACAGTTAACGAGATTACCTGACCCCCCGTAAAAAGCCCAACATAATTTACCGCTAAAAAGATAAGAATAACGCTAACAACATATGTGATAATTTTTTTCAAATTTGCCATGTGCTTAACCACCCCTCAATCTATATTTATAACTTCCTTTAAGACGCATCCCAACCCCCACCTTCACTCCGTATAGATCCCGGGTCTTAGAGGTACTGCGCTCGAAGCCTTACCCATTGGATCATGTGCTGTGTTCCTCGCCTCAAAAACCTTCACGGGCGCACCTAATTCATGCTCGAGGTAGCGCAGATTTGATAGGTAGAGCTCTGCTTCGCTCCTTGCAACTTTTTTAACCTTATCGAGGTTATAGCGGTGGATGAAGGGTGTTAATGATTCCGCCAAGTTATTAGCTATTACCGGTATTCTCCGCTTATCTATGAGGTCTAGCTTGGCTAGCTCTCTCATTAACTCGCTTCGCGCCTCTCGATTCTGGCTCATCAAGATTTTGGCAGTCTTCTCTATCGCTTCGATCATGGACTCGCTCGCCACGTAAAGATATATCTTCGAAGGTCTCCGCTTAGTGGCTTGAATGATGTTTCGCGCATCCTCAACCACTCTTTCCAGTATCTCGTCTCTGAGGAGTAGTTCCTCGTCCTGAGGCTCTTTTAACTCAGGCCACCCAGAGAGCGAGACATATCCTTGGCCCCCAATTAGGCTCCAGGCCTCTTCTGCGGTGAAGGGCGCGAATGGTGCGAGCATTTTTATCCAAGACTCGATGATGATTTTAGAGGCTGGTCCTAATGTGCCTCCCCTCCTTCTAAGATATTTTTTCCAGAGGTTATCCATTTCGTATAGGGTTTTAGAGGCTGCGGTCCTAGTTTTGAGTATCAGCAAGTTCTGCTCAACCTCACCTATCAACTGTTTAAGCCTTGATATCGACCAGTAGTCTGCCTCCTGCCAGTCACCCTCAATTCTTGCCCTGCGATACTCCTCAAGTAATCGTAGAAAGCTGTCCAGAAAGGCTCGCACGTCCTCAGCATTTTTCCACCTCCAATCAGGGTCATCCATTTCCTCGGCTGATAAAATCACTGCGAGGCGGGTTGCGTCGGCGCCAACCCGGGAAATCGCCTCCTTTAAAGAGACAAATTTTCCGCGGCTCTTATGCATCTCTTCACCCTCGATCCTCACCACCCCATTGACCCCCACCGACCTAGGCCATTTTTCTGGTGAGAATAAGGCGATGTGTTGAAAGATGTAGAATGTGAGGTGATTTGGTAGTAGCTCTTTGGCTGAGACCCTCAGGTCCACAGGATACCAATACTCGAACTCTGCCCTTATCGCGTCAATAAGCTCCTCCTTGATTCCAGTAATCCGCGATACCTCTGCCCTGTCTCCGATCCCCCTGAAGACGTAGTCGAAAAACTCGTCTGACAGCTGTTGAGGATTCACCAGCCCCTCGTTCAAGTACTTGCTAACTGTGTATAGTGCTTGATAGATCGTTGAGTCGCTCAAGGTCTCAACAATCCATGTGGTATCGTAGGGAAACCTTGTCCCAAGCCCTGTCTTTCGCGTGCAAGGCCAATCATTTAACCAATCCACTACGTTTAGGAACCATTGCCTGGCCCCTTCTGGATAAATCTGCATATTCTTCGAGATGTGTGTTCTCACTATGTCCTTCCAGTCTTCATCCCCGTAAGTGATGAACCACTGATCTTCGACTATCTTCACTAAACATCTGTCCCCGCTCCTGCAGATAACGGGTTGTGGAAGGTCATACAGTATTGAACCTAGTCCCTGCTCAATTAGTCTTGACTTTACCAAGTCTCGCGCATTCTTGACGCTCTCGCCCTCGAGATCCCCGCAGAGCGAGTTGAGCAACCCTCCGTAAAACTCCTTAGCGTAGACCTCCTGTGTGAGCTTCTCTAGCTTGGGGTCTGTAGACGAGGATATCCCCTCCCTCTCAACAACGTCAACGGCCGGGTGAGCGCTTAGGCCTGGCGTTGAGATTATGTTTATCGGCTGAAGCGAGTCTAGAAGAGAGGGGTCCAGTCCATAGTGCTTGAGCTTCTCGGGTTTGAGCCTCAGCTCTTTTAAGCCCGCGTAGTCGTAGGGTGCGTGGCTCGGGACGCTGTATACGACGCCTGATCCTAGGTTTGGGTCTACAAAGTCTGCAGGAAGGACTATCAACCTCTTATTAGTAATTGGCGCGAAACAGTATTTGCCTACCAGCTCTCTCCCGCTTACCTCCCTCTCGACACTGACTTTCCTCTGCTGCTCTCTCATCTTGACTAACGCTTCTTGACTCACAATTACCTTGGCGCCGTTGAGCGTTGCCTCCGCGTACTTTGCTTCAGGCCTAACCCAGACGTTCGTTGCTCCGAAAATTGTCTCGGGTCGAAGCGTGGAGGCAGCCAAATACGCATCACTTTCCTCAAGCCTGAAGTATACCAGCGTGAACTCGATAGGTGAAACACCCTCGCCGACGAGCCTGTCATGGTCTCCTGTCGGGCTTTCACAGACGGGGCACCAGACAACGGGGTGGGATCCCTTTCTCAGCCGTCCCAGCCTGTATAACGTCCTGTACTGCCACTCGATGAACCTGCTATAGTAGGGGTGTAGGTCTGATGTGTAGAATTCGCGTCTCCAGTCCACCGAGAACCCAATCAGCTTCACTACCTCCCTATTCTCGCTTGTATAGTATCTGCAAACGTACGCTGGGTCTGTGAACTGGTGGAGCTGCTCATCAGGAATCTTGTCTATATCCCTCAACATCCTGATCACGTTTGGGTCTCCCCGCTTGAGCCTCTCCACGGTCCCCGCCACGGCCTCTCCAGTCCAGTGCCATGCCCAGGGGAAGAGGACGTTGTATCCCTTCATTCTCATGAACCTGGCGTAAGTGTCTACCCGCGTGGCCGTGAAGCCATGACCCACATGCAGTGGCCCATTCTGATATGAGTATGGGAAAGTCACGAAGACCTTCGGCTTTGACGGCTGGGGGTCAGCCTCGAAGACCCTATCCTCCAACCATTTTCTAGCCCATTTCTCCTCATAGGAGACGGCTGACCTAAGCTGCATCCTCATTAGTTTCGGAGGCGTGGCTCATATATTTTGAGTAAGCATTCGGTGTTACATGCTTCAGCCTGTCGGCGCCCTCCTCTTGAAGTGCGTCCAGCCCCTGCCCCTCAGTTCGTAGGACCTGCCACCCATTTTGACCGTTATTGATGGTTCATGCGTCGCCTCTCCTATGAGAGTTAAATTGCAGCCTATGTTCTTCAGGGTTGAGACGGCCTCGTCGAGCTTCTCCGGGGGGAGAGTTATGACGAGCTCATACTCCTCGCCACCTCTGAAGATTACGTCTAAGAGGTTGAGGCCGTGAATCTCGGCGTATTCCTGGGCAAGAGGGTCTATCGGCGGGTCAGAGACCTTAAAGCCAACGCCGCTTGAGCGCGAGAGCTCGTAAAGGCAGGCCTCGAGGCCGTCACTAGAATCTATCGAGGCGGATGCCAGCCTAGCATGGCATATTGTGAGCCCCTCAAGAAGTCTCGCCCTCGGGTTGAGGACAGCGTCAATCAGGGGCTTCCATCTATCCTCCAACTTGGCGTTCAAAACGGCGTGAAGCCCCGTGAAGGTTTTGCCAAATGCACCTGTCACAGCCACTATGTCGCCCGGCCTTGCACCACCTCTCGGCATGGGAGCCTCAGAATACCCTATACCAACAACGCCTATCACCACTTCACATGCCTGGTTGGTGTCTCCCGCGACCACCTCACCTCCATAAAACCTCGCTGCCTCGATGATGCCTGACCATAAATCCTTAAACTCGGCGGCCTTCATGTGCGAGGGCAAGCCAAGCTCGATTAAGAAATAGAGAGGATGCGCGCCTTTTGCTGCGAAGTCGCTTACCACGCTTGTGACAGCCTTGAATCCTATCTGCTTGGGCGTCATTCCGGGCGGGACATCTGTGGACGAGACTAGCATATCTCCGGATGCTATGATCTCGCCCTTGGCGGGTAGTTCTATGGCGTCGTCGCCTATGGGGAGGCGTCCACCCTTAACGTGCTTCAGGGTGGATTGAATGTGAGTGAGCAGCCACTCTTCTCCAAGCTCAGCTAAAACCTTCTCCACGGGTTCACCTGCCTGCCCCAAGCGCCCTCTCCTCCAACGCGCGGACTAAGCGTGCAAGAAACATGTTTGCTGGTGCCTGCTTGCCGCTCCCATACAATATCTTGGCTATTGCACCGTTAATGAACTCTATCTCGGTCAACCTCCCATTCTCAACGTCCTGCAACATCGAGGACCTATTCGAGCCTGTCTCTCTTATAACGTCGTAGACAAGCTGGCCCACCTCCTCGACACTCAACTGGACCCCTAGTTCTCTGCCAGCCTGAACACCCTCCTCAATAAGCTCGCCTATTAATTCGCGGATAGAAGGCAGCATCGAGAGCTCGCCGTTCCTTACTTTGAGAACGGCTGTGAGAGGGTTAATCACAGAGTTGACTATGAGTTTTGCGACAATTCTGGGGAAGACGTTGGGCTCGGTAGAGGTTTTTATTCCATGTCTGGTCAGATATCGTGATATAGCCTCTATTTTTTCCTGCTCGGTTGAAGTTTGCGGGTGACGCCCGAGGACTGTCTCCCCGCTGTGTGCATGGAAGACCCTGTTTATCGCTGTTACAGTTGAGGCGTGAGTCGTGTATCCCGCGATAACTCGGTGGGGCCCGAAGATACTGGTCAGTGTCTCGACGTTGTTCAGCCCGTTCTGGACCGTCACTACAAAGCTCCCTTCATGGAGGAAACCTGACAGGCTCCTGGATACGGATTCTGTATCATAGGACTTTACGCACATCAAGCATAACTCCGCGTCCCGCGCGATATTCGGGTCCGTCGAGCACTCAGGCCTAGCCCTCAGAGTTCTCTCACCATCATCGATAAACACGCCATCCCTTCTTATCACTTCCTCAGCGTTTTTCCTACGAGTTAAGATAACTACATCTCCACCATTCATGCTGATTAGACCGGCGAAAAGCATCCCTATGGCCCCAGCCCCAACAACTAAGACCCTCATTTGGCGCCTCGAACTCTGGCCAGAAACTCCACATACTCCTCCTTTTTCATGTGTTTGGTATGATCTTCACCGGGGAATTTGCCTTCCAATACCTCATTTCTATACGCCGTGACGGCGTCTCTAACCATCGAGGCCAAGTCCACATATTTCTTAGAGAAGGGGGGAGAGAACTCGCTGAGGCCTATAAGGTCGTAAAGAACAAGGACTTGGCCGTCGCACCCTGGGCCGGAGCCGATGCCTATTACGGGAATCTCGAGTTCTTGACTTATGTGTGCAGCCACCTCGGAGGTCATGAACTCGGCTACTATTGCGAAGGCACCTGCCTCTTCAAGAGCCTTGGCATCCTCGACTATCTTTACTGCGGCCTCCGCATCCTTCGCACTTAATCTGAAGCCCGTCGACGTGGCTGCGCTCTGAGGAGTCAACCCTATATGGCCCATCACGGGTATTCCTGCGTTGACAATGGCCCTCACCACTCCTGCATATTCCTTGCCTCCCTCAAGCTTCACGGCGTCAACCATCCCCTCCTTCACCATCCTACCCGCATTTCTTACAGCCTCCTCCTTTGATACCTGGAAAGACATGAAGGGCATATCTCCGACTACCAACGCCCTCTTCACGCCTCTCGAGACAGACTTGCAGAACGTTATCATCTCCTCAAGAGTCACAAACCTCGTATCACTATACCCCATAACAACCATAGAGGCGGAGTCGCCCACCAGCACTATGTCGACTCCAGCCTGATCAACTAGGCGTGCGAAGGCATAATCATAGGCGGTGATCATCACTATTCTCCTGCCCTCTTTCTTGAGTCGCAGTATGTCCCTTACGGTCAGCTTCTCGATCATTTCAGCACCTCCAGACCAGCTAGACGTGTCAGCCTCCTCAATATGAGTTCTATCATGGCCTTGAGGTTTGCCTGATTGTCAAAATCGCCGTATATTTTTTCCAGCTCAATTGGTGGCTTGTCTCCGAGATTCTCGACGGCTACACATAGGTTTGGAATAGCCCTGACAACATTGTCAACGATCGTTACTGTTGCGGTTTGAGCCGTTCTCGAAAGAGGGTTTAGGTCTATTGCTATAATCTTTTTTCCGAGAGCAACGAGTTTCTCGGCACGGTCCCCATCCTCAAGTGGCACCAGCACAGTGTCGGCGGAATAGATGCCCTCCCTTGACGCAAACCTTCTCGGGCTGCTGAGGCCCGGAAGCTCCGCGACGTCATCATCTCCTAAGACCTGCGATGCCCCCATGCTTGAGAGATACTCCTTGATTCTCTTGACCCTCTCCTGAGACCTGTAGAAGAGGTTCACCTCTATCTTGGCATTCAATAGCTTGGATAGTCTAATAATGTCCTGAGGTGCGAGCGCTGCCGTGTTTCCGTTGACCGAGATAACAGGTCTCTTTGACAAGAGCAGGAGGGCTGCAGCTGCTCTTGTGGCCTCGTAAGCCTGCGGCGTCGTCTCCTCACCTAGGATGTAGTCCAAGGCCTCTCCCCTTCCGTGAGCCAGCAGCCCCTGTGGAACGACTAATCCCCTTTCAAAGCCCTCCACTATCCTCTTCCTTATCATTAGTGACGCGTAGCGAGGATGGTCTCGAGGTATCTCTTCCATACCTCCTCACTGGGTGTGAACAGCCTCACTACTTTTAGCTTTGGGCCGATATTTTTAGCAAACTCAGGCGCCTCTGATTTCTCCGTGACCACTACCAACACTCTCTTTTTCACATACCAGCCAAGAATGTGCCTGGAGAAAGGTTTTAATAGCGCTTCAAGCCTCTCATCGACAAGGCCAATCTCTCTTGAAAACCTGTTTGCTAGGGTGAGGAAGGCCTCTAGACTCGTGTCCTTCAGGAACTCTCGATAGACCTCGCGACCAACCTCCGCTATCTTCTCACCATACCTTGACAAGAGGCTCTCCGTAGATAATCTTCCGAGCTCGGATGTTACTATCTCCACATTATCGCCTATGCTCAGGCTCTCAACAACGCCTATAGTCGGAGCCCCAGCCTTCTTCCTGATTGCGAGGCCATACCCACTCCAGATAGCGGAGACGTCGCCCAGCCCCGTCCTATTTCTCACCTCAGCGTTATGCGCTTGAATCGCAGCCTCTACTGGGTCTACTCTCCGGGCAAGCACCGCACATGCGGCCACAGCGAGGGTGGAGGCGGCGCTGAAACCGTAGCCAGCCCCAGGCATGCAGTCTCCGTCTAAACTTATAGACAGCCCCTCTCCAAGCGACTTGTAGAGCTCATACGCAGGTCCCTCAACAAGAGCTCTGTTTCTAAACCACAGCCCCTCTCCTGTGCTTAAGGTGCAGTGGAGACCCGGCCTGATTACAAGGCCAGCCCCGAGAGACCCCGTCCTCTCAGGGGTCACGTCAAAAACTGGGTAGAAGAATCCTGTGAGGTGAAGGGGGACCTCGAAGACAATCTTCCCATCTATCGCACTATCAAATTTTATATCCAACCCCCAAGCATCTCGCTTCAACTGAGTTACTACCAAACATTAAGTGTTTGTAGCTCTCTAAAAACTTAATTAGCTTAAGCTAGAGTTAATGGTTGATGGTTCGTCTCCGTAAAACTCGTGCAGAGATCGAGGGGCGGTGGAGGGAGGAGTTTGTTGCTGAGGAAGAGGAGCAGATTGCGCCGTGGCCGGCTGATGTGCAATTTAAGTACGTGGGTGGGCGGGTAAAGACGGTTGACGGCGCGGCGAGGGTTACTGGGTCTGCTACTTACACCGTTGATGTCTCCTTAAAGGGGATGCTCTACGGCAAATTTCTGAGAAGCCCTTATCCTCATGCAAGAATAGTCCACATAGATACATCAGCGGCTGAAAGGATGAATGGTGTAAGAGCTGTTTTTACGCATCTGAACGCTCCGAAGATTCCGTGGTATGACGGAAATAGCTACATCTTGAGTGAGGTTCTAAAGTTTCAGGGCGAGGAGGTCGCGCTGGTTGTTGCCGAGGATGAGGCTATAGCCGAAGATGCTCTGGAAGCGATTCAGGTCGAGTATGAGAGGTTACCCTTCGTGGTTGATCCTGTCGAGGCCTTGAGGGAGGATGCGCCTCGAGTCCATCCAAGTGGTAACGTGTTTGGTGGAGGGCCTTCGCGTCATGTCCGGGGGAACGTTGAGGATGGCTTTAGAGAGGCAGATGTTGTTTTTGAGGAGACCTTTAGGACGGGTGCAGCTCTCCATAACTCGCTGGAGACGCATGCAACTGTCGCCTACTGGGCACCAACAGGTCTTACTGTTTGGGAGTCAACGCAAGCAATAAACAATATTAGACAGAGGCTCAGCCAGATATTCTCAATCCCCCTCTCCTCCGTCCGAGTCATCTGCGAATACATGGGAGGCGGCTTCGGAGCTAAGTTCGACCCAGGAAAACATACAGTTCTTGCAGCCCTGGCCTCGAGGATGACCGGCCGCCCCGTCAAGATCGCCTTATCGAGAATAGAGGAGAACCTTGTCTCTGGATGCCGCGCAGCCACGATTCAGAAAGTCAAAGCAGGGTTCAAGAGGGATGGTCGCTTAGTTTCGCTGAGGCTCGAGGCTATAATAAATCTTGGTGCTTATGCGAGTTGGGTGCCTCTGGTTAGCGGCCCCTATAGAATGCTTTACAACATCCCCAACCTCGAGACGGTTGAGTGGGGTGTCTTCACGAATGATGTCCCCCACACAGCAATGAGGGCCCCCGGATTCGCCGAGGGCACATTCGGGCTTGAATCCGTGATAGACATGGGTGCGGAGGAGCTGGGGATAGACCCCCTTGAAATAAGGTTGAGAAACTACTCTGAAATCGAGCCGGATTCTGGTGTAAACTTTAGCTCAAAGGCTCTTCGAGAAGCATACATTGCTGGTGCCGGAAAATTTGGATGGGACAATGTGAAGAATGTGGTGAGAACAGATGGGCGCGTCAGGGCTGCAGGTGTCGCCAGCGTGGTCTGGTGGGGCGGCGGAGGACCACCGGCCTACGCGGAGGTAAAGTTAAACAGAGACGGAACTGTTCAGGTCTTGACCTCAACTCAAGATATAGGCACAGGCACCAGAACCGCCCTAGCGCAGATAGCCGCTGAGGAGCTATCCGTGCCAATAGAGCGCGTCCAAGTCTTGATAGGTGACACAGCCCTTGAGCTCTTCTCACCAGGGAGTGGAGGGAGCGGGACTCTTGCATCCATGGGGCCGGCTGTGAGGAGCGCCGCAATAGACGCTAAAAACCAGCTACTAGATGTGGCATCCCAGTTCCTCGACGCTCCACCAGAGATACTCGAGTTGAGGGACGGGAAGATAAGGACTAAGGAGGGTGAGAAAGAGATCCTATTAGAGGAGCTTCTCGGTAGATTGAGGGACTTCACGATTGCCGGCAGAGGTGCCCGGGGGCCAAACCCTGACGGCTACGCTGTCGAGACATTCGCTGCACAGTTTGCGGAGGTCGAGGTGGACATAGAGACGGGCAGCGTCAAGGTGTTGCGGTTCCTCTCGGCACATGACTCAGGCAGAATAATCAACAGGCTCACAGCGGAGGGGCAGGTGGCTGGCGGGGTGATCATGGGGCTCGGATACGCCTTACTCGAGAAGAGGGTAACAGACCCGGAGACAGGCACAGTCATAAACCCTTCGTTGGTGGACTACCTGCTCCCATCCAGCGTGGAGGCGCCTGAAATAATCGCCGAGTTTGTTGAACCCCTCGATGTTCGGGCGAACAACATTGGTGCAAAGGGCCTCGGAGAGCCGCCCGTGATAGGTGCTGCTGCCGCAATCGCCAACGCTGTGTCAAGGGCCATTGGGGCAAGGATTACGGAGCTTCCGATGACGCCGGACAAGGTATTAGAAGCTATTAAGAAGGCGCAGAGGAAATAGACTAAACGCTGACTCGACCAGCCGAGACGACCCTTTTACAACTTTGGATTAGCTCGTTGAGAGCGTCGAAGGCCCGACCTCCATCCTTAGTGGCGACGAGAATTATAGTGTCTCTATAGCAGCTGATAACCTCCTCGACATTTATCTCCCTTGATGCCAGCCATTCTAAAAAGTGTGAGACTACTCCGTGTGTCTGCTCGATAGTGGATGGGCTGACTATTATGAGGGCGGCGATGCTGTGTGTCTCTGAGATTATTAGGGGCCTGGGGAAACGGCTTTTAACTGTCTCGAGCCGCTCAGAGCTGCATATCAAGGTTATCGAGGAGATTCCGTCCAGTAGCTGATAGAATCCCTTAACCTCGATAGCGAGGTCTCGGGCTACTCTGAGAGATGCTCTGTTCCTTTTCAGAATCATTTTAGAAAGGCCTGTCTTGACCTCAAGCTCGCTCCTCGCTATCACCTCAGCTATGGCCAATCTCCTCGGAGGTGATTGACCACGCATCCTCTTTAAAGCCGTCACGATCGTTGAGACATTCACTTCCTGCCCGAGGAGAGAGGTTATGGTGGGTTTCAAGATCTTAGCCAGAGCGGAAAGATTAGCGTATCCGCCGTCTATAGCCGACTTATAACTCTTCTCTAGGCCTACCAAGTACTTGACCGCCCTACTGACTGACCAGTGGCGATACAATCCTCAACCCTCTATGACCGTGCTGGGTCAATAAGTATATACCTTGAAGGGCTGATGAGATATTATCATAGAGACCTAATGGCTAATCACGCGGGCGCGGTCAAAAAACAAGTCTTCGGCGGCCTCTCAGCTGCCCTCGCTCTCGAGGATGGGACACTTATCTTCGGTAAGGGATTCGGAGACACGGGGACGAGGAGCGGCGAGGTAGTGTTCAGCACAGCGATGAATGGTTACACGGAGTCCATGACGGACCCATCCTATGTAGGCCAGATACTCATCTTCACCTATCCGCTCATCGGGAACTACGGAGTCCCACCGGACTTCGAGTCAGATGGAATAAAGATAGAAGCTCTTGTCGTGTCGAGCGCAACAGAGCCCAGCCACCCAAGGTCTAGGAAGTCTCTCCACGAATGGCTCCGCGAGAGCTCGGTCCCGGGAATCATGGATGTCGACACGAGAATGCTCGTGATTAAGACACGTGAGCAGGGGGTAATGGGTGGCGCGGTTCAGGTCGCAGAGTCGATTGACGAGATATGCGAAGAAAAATTATTGAGGCTTGCGAAGGAAGTTAACTTTGATTCAAAGGTATTCGAGTACTCAAGCTACAAGGAGCCTACAACCTTCAATGAGGGTGGTAAATCCACGATAGTTTTAGTCGACTTTGGAGTAAAAAGCGGAGTAATTCACGCCCTTGCCTCTAAAGGTTACCGCGTGGTCGTGGTGCCGGGCAAGATGGGCTCAGACGCAATCTTCGCATACAACCCGAAGGGCATAGTGATAAGTAATGGCCCCGGGAACCCCGCGAGGATGACATCGGCCATCCAACTAGTTAAGGAGATAGTTGAGAGCGAAATTCCAACTCTAGGCATCTGTTTAGGCCATCAGCTCCTCTCCTTAGCTTTGGGGGCAAAAACATACAAGCTACGGTACGGGCATAGGGGCATAAACAAGGCATGCAGGGACCTATTGACTGGCAGACGGGTAATCACCCTTCAAAACCACGGATACGCCGTCTCGGCTGAGAGCTTAGAGAACAGAGGCCTAAAACCGTGGTTCGTTGACTGTGACGATGGCACGATTGAGGGGCTGATACATGAGTCTTTGCCCATAATCTCGGTGCAGTTTCATCCCGAGGGGAGGCCGGGTCCGCGAGACGCTTTCTACGTCTTTGAATGGTTTGAGAAGTTGGTGAAGGGGGATGGAATCCGTTAAAAGCGTTCTCTTGATAGGTTCAGGCGGAATTAAGATTGCCGAGGCAGCCGAGTTCGACTATAGCGGGAGCCAAGCCCTCAAGGCTCTGACCAGCGAAGGTATCTCGACAATCCTTGTCAACCCCAACATAGCGACGATTCAGACAACTCATCTGCTCGCCAATAGAATCTATTTTGCGCCAATCACAGCGGAATACATCGAGAGGATAATCGAGAGGGAAAGGCCTGACGGAATAATGGTCGGCTTCGGTGGGCAGAGCGCCTTAAGCGTGGGAGTCCAGCTCTATCGTAAAGGTATCTTGGACAAGTACGGAGTCAAGGTTCTAGGAACTCCTATCGAGGGGATCGAGGCAGCCCTCACGCGCTCAATATTCAAGAAGACGATGATAGAGTCAGGCCTTCCGGTTCCGCCTTCTATACCCGCCGAGGATATCCGTGAAGCTATCAGAGCGGCTGATGAGGTGGGCTACCCGGTAATAGTGAGGATAAGCTTCAACCTTGGCGGGAGAGGGTCTTTCGTAGCTTATAGGAGAGATGAGCTTGAGGCAAGGCTCACCCGCGCCTTCTCACACAGCATAGTGGGCAGCGTCTTAGTAGAGAAATATCTGGAGAAATGGAAGGAGGTGGAGTATGAAGTGATGAGGGACAGGGCAGGGAACCTCGCAGCGATCGCCTGCCTCGAGAACATTGAGCCAATGGGTGTCCACACCGGAGAGTCGCTTGTTGTAGCCCCGAGCCAGACCCTCACCGATAGTGAGTATCAAACCCTCCGTATCGCCTCTTTCGGGGTGGCTACGGCGATAAAATTGGTAGGAGAATGTAACGTCCAGCTCGCCCTCAACCAAAAGACAGGCGAATACTATATTATCGAGACGAATCCTAGAATGTCGCGGAGCAGCGCTCTCGCAAGTAAGGCAACGGGCTATCCACTAGCATACATAGCGGCCAAGCTTTGCCTCGGCTACCTCCTCGACGAGCTCCTCAACCTGATAACGGGAAGCACTACCGCCTTCTTTGAGCCGAGCCTCGACTACATTGTCTTGAAGGCTCCGCGCTGGGACTTGGAGAAGTTCTGGCCCCGCGATGAGGTTCTGGGCTCTGAGATGATGAGTGTGGGTGAAGTGATGGCGATAGGCAGGAACATGGAGGAGGTCTATCAAAAAGCATTCAGGAT
>JAUQPZ010000015.1 GCA_030550155.1 Thermoproteota archaeon | reverse complement strand
AACTATGGCATATTTAATGCTATTTTAAAGGCTATTGGATTGATTGATTCATATGTACCGTGGCTTAACCTTAGGTGGCCTGCCATGCTAATCCTCGTATTAGCTTTCTTGTGGGTACAATTGCCCTTGTCTACGCTTTTGTTCTTAGCCGGCATACAATCGATACCACAGGAGCTTTACGAAGCGGCGTTAATAGATGGAGCTAGGTCATGGGCAAGATTCAAATCAATCACATTCACATGGCTCAAACCCTTCATGCTTATCGTGGCTGTCTACATGACATTAATGGCACTATGGACATTCGATATCGTATACGTCATTACTGCAGGTGGACCGGGAAACTTTACAGCAGTAATATCGTATTATACGTTTAGCGAAATGTTCACTTTTCTTAACTTCGGGCGAGCGTCTGCATTGTCTTTCATGGTCGTGTTAGTAAGTATAGGGCTGATCATAGCGTATTTCCGCGCATTAAGGATCGGGAGGTTGAGACTGAGAGCATAGTCCGGAGGAGTAACTCATGGACAAGAAGAAGATTGGGATAGCGCTTGCCTCAATAGTTGTCGCCTGTTGGGTTTTATTGCCGATTCTTTGGATGTTGAGTCTGAGTCTACAGTCAGAGCCTGAGATACATTCCGTACCTCCCACAATAATACCGAATAACCCTGTTTACTTCAATTACTGGTTTATATTTGATGCCAGCAGCGCGATAGAGGCTAGGCTGCAAGAGAGCGGAAGGCTTAGCTTCTTACCCGCCGTTGCCAGATGGTTCCCAAACGCACTTATGAATAGCGTGATAATTGGGCTAATCACGGTTTTAATAAACGTCTTTGCAGCGATGCTAGCCTCATACGCTTACACGAGAGTAAGGTTTCCGGGAAGCTCTTTGCTATTTTACGTGTCCATCGCGGGGCGACTGATACCTCCAGTCGCAATAGTGGTCCCTTACTACATCATAATTCAGAACTTTTTTGGATTAAAGCTTTACGACACACTAGCAGCTGTCTTATTAGTACACGCCGCTTTTACGCTTCCGTTGAATATATGGATTCTTAACACTTATTTGACTACTATTCCAACCGATATTGAGGATGCTGCGAGAGTGGATGGGTATGGAAGATTCGAGACCCTTTTCAAGGTTGTGTTACCAGTCATTAAACCCGGGATAGTGGCTGTCGGGATTATTGCATTTATGATCTCGTGGGGTGAATTTTTCTTCGCATTTATGGTTACACAAACACAGCTCTCTAGAACGATGCCTGTGATTGTAGGATTTATGGCCGCGCAGCCCTACAAACCTGTGGGTATATTGATGGCGGGCGGAGTTGTGGCAATGTTACCTGCATTAGTTATAATAGCCATATTCCGTAGATATCTCATAAGCGGGCTAGTGGCTGGAGCAGTTAGGTAGTAATTTCATGATTTTTCGGTTTTCTCTAAATTATAGATTCACCGGAATCTGGATCAAAAACATGTATCGTGGCCTCATCGAGCGTTAGGTACGCCTCATCTCCCACCTCTAAGGGCGTTTCTGGGGGTACCACGGCTGTGAGGTTTTCACCCGCGACCGAGAGCGTTACGATTGTCTCGGCGCCTAGAAGTTCTACGAATTCGACTTTAGCCCTTATTGGCTGGTCCCCTACTGATACTTTGCCTACCATAATTTCGCTGGGTCTTAAACCCACGAGAATCTCCTTACCAGCGTATTGCCCAATCTTTGCTATGTCAACAGATAATTTAATCTTTGCAAAATTTAGGTCTAGTATGGGGTTTTTCCCTTCAACGAGTATCTTTGCCCTGACTATGTTTATCTGCGGA
This sequence comes from Thermoproteota archaeon, assembly GCA_030550155.1. Classification (GTDB taxonomy): domain Archaea; phylum Thermoproteota; class Nitrososphaeria_A; order Caldarchaeales; family Calditenuaceae; genus HRBIN02. Next base: position 34,121 of record JAUQPZ010000015.1, on the reverse strand, counting down.
GTACCAATATTCTGGGCCACGAATATGTGTGAGGGCTTCTGATATATCGAAGATGCATCGTCATACTGTATAAGTTTACCCTGCCGCATTACAGCTATTTTATCTGCTATAGACAGTGCCTCTTGATCATCCGGTGTGCTGACTATCGTAGTTATTCCAAGCTCCTGTTGAATCCTTCTAAGCTCAGTTCTAACTAGTATCCTCAGTTTTGCATCAAGATTGGTTAGCGGCTCATCCATCAGCAACACCTTTGGCTCTTTTATTATTGCCCGGCCTATCGCAACTCTCTGTTTTTCACCACCACTAAGATAGGCCGGCTTCTTCTCAAGCAGGTGACTGATCCCGAGTATATCAGCTATCTTTTCAACCCTCGTCTTTATTTCGGATTGCGCTAATCGCTTTTTTCGGAGGGGAAAGGCTAAATTATCAAAGACCGTATATGTCGGGTATAACGCAAAACTCTGAAATACCATGCCGACACCCCTGCGGGCGGGGCTAAGGTTGTTAACCAATTGGTCATCAATATAGATCCTGCCACTAGTGACAGTATCTAAGCCGGCTATCAGTCTAAGCACCATCGTCTTGCCTGAGCCCGGCGGCCCAAAGAGAGCAACAAGCTCGCCAGACCTTATATTAACTGTAAAGTTGTCAACCAATAATCTATTACCCACTCGCTTAGTAACTCCCTCCAACTTAACATTCGCCACTCTACATCACCTTCTCTACAATATTGCGTTTCCTGTCTTTTTATCGAATATATGGACCGAATCACGTCTGAATCTTATGCCCACTACATTGCCAGCCTTTATTCCCGTCATAGTCGCCGGAACTACCGCTCGAATGGATTTATCCCCTAAGCTCATAAACAATATACATTTATCCCCTACTGGCTCTACAACCTTTATCTCCCAACCATACGTATCAGACTCTTGTGGATAATTAACAAGGGATACATCGGTTGGCCTTATGCCTAGTACTAGCTCGTCAGATTCTATTGTGGATGGCAGCATGTTTACCAGCTCGGATTTGGTAATCTTGAAGTCTCCGAAATCGAAATATTTTTCTCCATTTTTTATATAAGTAAAGTCTAGAAAGTTCATGGGGGGTGTCCCCAAAAAACCGGCGACGAATATGTTGGCTGGCTTATTGTAAAGTTCATGTGGGGGTCCATATTGTTGCAGTACTCCAAGATTCATCACTCCTATCATATCTGCCAAAGTCATCGCTTCGACTTGATCGTGGGTGACATACAATGTCGTTGTTTTTAACTTTAGGTGCAGCCTCTTTAACTCTTTTCGCATCACCGCTCTTAACCTAGCGTCTAGGTTTGTCAACGGCTCATCGAGTAGGAGTATCTCGGGCTCTTTTATTAATGCTCTCCCGAGAGCTATCCTTTGCTTTTCTCCTGCAGGCAATTTTATCGCATCCTCCTTAAGTATGTGACTAATTCGTAAAATATCTGCTATCTCCTTAACTCTTCTATCTATTTCATTCTTAGGAACCTTCATCTGTCTCAGAGGAAATGCCAGGTTATCATGTACTGTCATTCCAGGATAAATGGCATAGAATTGAAATACCATGGATATATTACGCTCGTAGGGAGGTAGGTCATTAACTCTTCTATCCCCTATATAGATATCTCCCGAGTCTGGCTTCTCTAAACCCGCCACCATCCTTAGAGTGGTGGTTTTTCCACAGCCAGATGGGCCCAGTAGACAGGCCATTCTACCATCCTCTACAACAAGTGTTAAGTTCTTAACGGCCTCTTGTTTACCGAATCTTTTAGAAAGTCCAACTAGCTTTAGCCTAGCCATGATGGTGCACTTTTATATTTCATCACATTATATAAACATTCATTCAAGCAGTGGCAACTTTACGGGTTTCCCATTTTCGTAACATCTGAGGGCCGCGAAGGCTATTTCATGGGTCTTAATGGCGTCCTCTAAGTTACAGTGAGATTCTCTATCCTTCAGAATGCAGTCGACAAAATGATCTATCTCTTGCTGGAAGGGGTGGTGGGTCACTTCTGCGCTGTCTGGAAGTATCGTTGGAATAGTTATCCAATTTTTCTGGTTGCCTTCAAATTTAGCCGACCATAACCTATTGTCTTTTATCGTTCCATGGTCCCCAAATATTTCAATTGGGAATGTATAGGGCTGTACCCCTCCAAAGTTTACTGAAACCTTACCAACGACACCATTATCGAACTTTATCAAAGCTACTTCTAAGTCATCATACTCAAGCGGCGGCATATCTTCCCATCTTTGCGCATAGTAGTTCCATTGTATAGTTTTTCCCTTCCTAAGTCCTCCAGAGTATGCGAAGACCTCGACAGGGGTTGCCGCACTATATCTTTCCTCACTGGCAAACCACCTCGCAGCGTCTAGTGCGTGACATCCGCCTACAAGAAACGCACTTACGCCCGTTTCCTTCTTTCTTGCATCCTCGTATCCTGACCACCACGCAGCCACAGCGCTTTGGTAATCAGTTTCGACGTAGTATATTTTTCCTAAGAAACCATTAGATATCAAGATCTTTATCGACTCAAATAACGGATTCCACCTCAAGACAAAGCTAACAACCGTTTTTACCTTAGCTTTACGGACGGCATCCCTCATTGCTTTCATCTCTTCTAATGAATTGGCTATCGGCTTCTCTATCAAAATGTGCTTGCCGGCTTTCGCGGCGTCAATGGTGTTCTGGGCGTGAAGATGCTGAGGTGTGCAAATAGAAACTATGTCTACATTTGGGTTTTCAAGAGCCTTATAGTAATCATCATATAATTTGACTTCATGGAGGCCTGCCTCCTCTGCCCTTTTCTTAGCACTCTCTAGTCTTCTACTTGAAATTGCAACCACCCGTGTGTGTGGGTTGTTTTTGTACGCTGCTATATGCTGTGTGGAGACCCAACCTGCACCATGAACCAGTACACCCAACTTACGTGTCAAGAGACTTCGGATTTTATTTCATGTAGTTGTATTTAAGGATTGGGAGGACCGTTAAAAAACAAAGATCATCTTAAAGTGTGGTCGTGCAAAGTCTAGTACCCTCCAGAAATGAAAAAATATTTAACAAGCCCAAGAACTTTTAAAGGGACATGACCGCTCTTTGGGCCGAAAAATCTACAGTAAAGTTATCCGAGCTAGCCCGCAAAACTCGTATAGTGCTGCTTCCTGTAGGCAGTACCGAGCAACATGGACCGCACTTGCCGCTCGGTACTGACCATATAATAGCGTGGGAGCTGTGCAAGGAGGTTGCAAATAAGATAGACGCCGTTGTTTTACCGCTATTACCGTATGGATACTCGGATGATCACCTACCAATGATGGGCACAGTCTCTCTAAAACCTTCCACTTTAATGAAGATAATCAGGGATATAGCTGTCGGAGTCTCGATATATGGCTTCAAACATCTAGTGATTGTTTCGGGACACGCAGGACATATTTATCACCTGTTTGCCCTCACTCAGTGGCTTAATACATCACTAAATCTCCGCGGTATGACTGTCCATAACATATCTCCCTACTTAATAGTCAGTATGGAGACTCTTTCTACGATCCTAAGTGAGGAAATATTCATACACGCAGAAGAATTAGAAACGAGCTTGATGCTCTTCCTTCGACCTGACCTAGTTGATATGAGCAAAGCCGTTAGGGAGTTGCCGGATTTCATTCCACGTGGCATGACTACGGCTAACTTCAACGAGGCCATTAGAATACTGACAACCTCTAGATTCCTTGGTAGAGATTTTAAGACGGGTGTGTGTGGTGATGCAACACTAGCTACCAAAGAGAAGGGTGAGAAGTTGTTTAAACTGTTCGTAAATGCGCTTGCGGAGGAAATAAAGAGAGTAACAGCAAGCACAGAGCTGCTATAAGGGGATTTCTCTATGTATAATCCATGGTATATTTGCTATGGATTGCTACAATTGGTGTAGTTGTACTGGTTCTCCACGCTTGCTGGATTCATAGCTTGCTAATGATATCCTGACGCCTTCAAGTCCGTCTTTTGCAGTTGCTCGCGGTGGTTTATCTTCTTGGATACATCTCTTAAAATCTCTCACCATCTCTAGGTCTGGGTCGCAGCCGTAATAGCTCCAAGACAATCTGTCGCCTGGATGTTTATCCCCTATCAAGTATACATTTTGACGAAATGCGTCCATGAGTATCGCCCCATCTGTCCCTATGATCTCCATCGTTACGTCACCCCACGTATAAAAGCCAGAGGCGTAGGTCCAACTACCATCTATGTGCCCTATCAGGCCTGATCCGAAGCGAACAGTTGTAAAGAAATTATCCTCTACGCTGATTGCTTTATTCACATTTTTCCCTATCTCTGTGTAAACCTCCACTACCTCGTCTTCTGTATACCACCTCATTAGGTCTGCTAAGTGTACGGTATGGTCCATCACTGCACCCCCACCTGAGAGGCTGAGATTTGTAAACCAGTTCCTGAGTAAAGGAAGAGCTCTGTTGAGCTTGTTCGTACCTACCATCAAAATTGGTTTACCGAGAATTCCCGAATCTATAAGCTCTTTTACAAGTATGGATACTGTGTGATACCTCATGACATAACACATCTGGAACTTAACACCTTTTTTACTAACTCGGCTTACTACGTCCTCTGCATCGCGAATATTGATAGTCATAGGTTTCTCACACAGAATATGTAAATCATTATCCAGAGCTTGGACGATATGTTCGTGGTGCTTAGAGTTTTCAGAAGTTATGATAACGGCGTCTAAATTTTTATCTAAAAGCTCCGATATACTTCTGTAGCATTCTATCTTAAATTCTTCTCCAAACCTCTTACCTAAGGCCGTGTCTTCTTCATACACCCCTACTATCTCGCAGCCCGGAATTTTTTTCAGAGCTTTAGCGTAGCTTTCAGCATGGAAGTGGGCCACACCCAGAAAACCAACTCTAAAAGTGGCATTCATGATGCTACACCTCTAGAGGTAGGTTAACGGGCTTTCCAATCTCGGATGACTTGACTGCAGCGAGGCAGATCTCCAGACTTCTCCTCGAAACCCTTCCATCAGTCATGGGATTCTCGTCTCTCCTGATGCAATCTACAAAGTGTGATAACTCGCGGTAAAACGGGTCGAGTGGGAATGGATGTATCATGGGTTTCCAAGGCAGCGATTCAGGTGCATATCTGTGATTTGCATCTTTAGTGTATAACGAGATTGGGACGGGAGACTGATTATCCAATGCTATCACACCCTTAGTGCCATCCAGCTCCAACTTCATGGTGAATGGAAATGATGGCGGGTGTGCCCAGCTTGCCTCTATGAATGCTATTAAGCCGTCCCCATACCTAATATTGATGACTGCTATATCATATTTCGAAGAATCACTATTTACGTTACGTGTTATCTTAGCATAAACGCGGTGAGCGGTGCTGGAACTAATCCAAGTGATGAAGTCTACGTCGTGGATTGCTGTGTCGACAGCTACTCCACCACTCTTTACTACATCTCCAAACCATGGACTCCATGCGGGAAAAGGACCTCCCCTAAACGCTCTAGCTTGACAAATCTCTCCTATCTTTTCTTCTTCTACCATCTTTTTAACCTGCATATAGTCTGGGAAGAACCTGAGAACGTGGGCTACCATCAACTTCATTCCGCTCTTATCCGCCGCATGAATCGTCCTGTCCGCATCTCTAAGGCTAAGCGCCATTGGCTTCTCAACGATCACGTGCTTGCCAGCCTTTAATGCTTGAACCGCGTATTCAGCATGGGTATAAGTTGGTGTACATATATCGACGACGTCGATTTCTCTGTCGTCTAAGATCTCGTTCAGCGAAGGGAATGCTCTAATGCCTTTCTCGGCTGCAAACTGTTTTGTTTTTGAAAAATCCCGGCCCCAAACGCCTTTAACAATACATCCATTGATCATCTGCCATGCATCGATATGTGTAGACCCCATGAAACCATATCCTAACACAGCAACGTGAATCTTATCTGCCACGAGGTGACATCATCAGAACTAATATATAATTTTTCACTAATATTATACGATTAACTGTCTGTTGGAGTGGTAGCCATTTGTGTCACCTAGCATGAGAACATTTTCAATATTGTTTGAATTCTACTCGATTTCGCCATTTATTTTTAGTCTGCTTATCTTATCCGGGTGTCTCAAAATTAAGGCTGTTAACGAGGTCTCGATTGATCCTTTAGGATGAATGGTTATGTGTGTTTTTCTCTCTATCTGGGCTGGAAGGCCTCCGGGATAGCTTGTGCAGGGCTCGAGTGCGATGTTCCAAGCTGTTCCATACCATGGGTAGTCGGGGGTGTTGTAGTTCTGCCAGAACCATAGGTACTTGTAGACGTTTATATCCCACGCAAGTCCAAACCCCAGATTAAGCCGAGGGTTTGAAAGCACATACCAACCCTCCCTCATATTTGCTATGAATGAAGTCTCCTCTGCGAGGGTGTCTCTAGCAGGGACTATGCTCAGGTCTATGGGCTTTCTGTCTTTTCCAAGGACGATAGGCCATTCATAGGTCCCTGGTAATATTCTGCCGTAAGGCTCTCCCTCCAAGACTATCACTTCTGCCGGCGTCGGTATTCGAATACTGCAGTTGGGTTCTAGGAATGGATCGCCGAATGATGGGTGCTGTAGCCAGGAGTATTCTAGAGATTGGTTGCTCGGGTTGTGGAGTCTTTCCTTGAAATAGATTTTCTCCTCATCCCGCACCACTTTCACCCACTTATCAAGCCTGAAAGGATATCTTACCCCCTCAGCCCAAAGATGGGCTGATACTTCATCAACACTTTCCTCTAATATTTCGCAGTTCCATGGGAGCATGGGGGACTCCGCGTGGACACCTAGTGCTGCTCCTCTATGTGATACGCTTACACCTCCTGCGGAGGGGACAATATCTTGCCATCCACCCCCATAATAGTCAAGAAATCTACCCAAATTGTTAGGATTGGGGAAAGTCTCCCTCGCCGGACTCCTCCACCCGCGAGGTGAACACCACATAAAGTCCAAATCTAAAGGCTTATACCTTAGCTCCATCATATCTCCGCCTTTGTCTAGAATGAAGACCACCCTAATTCGAGAGTTCTCCATGATCAGTGTCCTCATATCGCGATATTTCCATTCAAGAGATATTCTGCAACACATCAAAACATGTCGCTCATTATATTATTTAATATTTTTGCGGCAAGTAAAACCAATAATGTTGTCAATACCTGTATTGATGTGTTCTGATCTTAATTTGGAAGATGTGCGGTAACAACCGTTTAAAGAACTGTATATGCGATAGATGGGGACAGTATGGAGAGGATATTGCTGTGACGAACACCCTTATAGTAAGGATTCTGGTCTTCATGATTTGTTCACTGTTCGCGGGTCTCGCGAATATCTAATATGCCTCTCACATCCAAGCAGCGCATATGTAGGTTGGTGTATTGGACACGATACCCCTCTTTGCAGGCGTGGTCGTCAGTGGGACAGCGCTAACGGGATGTGTAGGTGGTGTGCATAGGACTTTGCTGGGGTGTTGATTACCAGGTGGCTTGACTCCGGTCTAAGCATGCTCGCAATAGATTTAAACATTAGGATGATAATCTTCGGAGCATTCGCGATTGTGATGGCAATACTGACGATGGATAGAAGGCGGATTAAGATAATGAAGTAGGGAGGGCTTAAAGATATTAGCTTAGGTTCCAGTGGACGGGTATGAACCTGCTCTTCTTAGATTCTTTCGCTGGCGGCTTCCCTACTATTGCTATCTTGTAGTCGCAATTTGGGCATGTGTTCTTCGGGGTTAGGCGCCACTCGATTATGTCGAATCCGAGCCTCTCCACTACTCGGTCTCCGCAGCCCGGGCAGTAGGTGTGCTCGTATGGGTGGCCTGGAACGTTTCCTATGTAGGCATAGTTCATTCCCTCCTCCTTTGCTATTTTCCAGTGGGCTTCGAGGGTCTCGACGGGGGTCCATGGCAGATGCATGAGCTTGTAGTCTGGGTGGAATCTTAGGAAGTGTATGGGCGTGTCTGGGCCGAGGTTGTCATGCACCCACCTCACAAGCCGTCTTGCCGCGCCTAAGTCGTCCCCAATCTCGGGTATTACAAGGTCCGTTATCTCGATGTGTATACGTGTCTTGTCCCTCAGCTCTAGGAGGGTCTGGAAGATGGGTTCAGCGTCCGGAATACCTATGTATCGCCTCACAAAGTTTTTCTCCCCATTCCCCTTGAAGTCCACGGTAGCGGCGTCAAGGAATGTGCCCGCCATGGCCACAGACTCTGGCGTCCAGTAACCATTTGTGACGAAGACGTTGAACAGGCCTCGTCTTTTAGCCTCAAGCCCCACGTCCCGGGCGAACTCCATGAAGATCGTCGGCTCATTGTAGGTGTAGGCTATTCCGTGAGACCCATATCTTACTGCATGATCTACCACCTGTCCGGGAGTAACCTCTATCCCCTCAACTTTCCTCCTCTGGCTGATGTCGAAGTTTTGGCAGTATTGGCAGAGCCAGTTACAACCTGTTGTCGCAATACTGAATATCTTGGTTCCGGGCATATAGTGTGTGACCGGCTTCTTCTCTATAGGGTCGACATGGCTAGCTATCACGCGCCCATATACGTAGAGGTAGAGTTCGCCTCCATGGGCGCCCCGGATGCCGCATAGTCCCACCTGCCCTTCGGAAAGACGGCAATACCTGGCGCAGGCTGTACACTTCACTCTGCCTCCCTCAACAGTCCACAGCTCGGCCATCTTCCCAGGAATTTCCATAATACTCTTACTCTGGCTCTAGAGTCCATCTGCGGCTCTTAAAGTTTCTTTCAACCATCAACGCCGTGAGATTCCGAGAAAGTTTCTCAGTATTTTTTGGCCTGTCTGTCCAGACTTTTCAGGGTGGAACTGAGTCCCAAATACCGATTTCTCTCCAACTATTGAAGGAAAGTCTAATCCATAGCTGGTAATCGCCAGCACTATCCTCTCGTCGGTTGGGTTGGGGGCATATGAGTGCATGAAGTAGACATACTCTCCTGGCTCGACATTCTCGGTTAGAGGGGAGTAGCGCACAGAATGCAGCCTGTTCCACCCCATGTGCGGAATCTTGGGAGCGGCTCTCAACCTCTCAACGCGCCCTTTAAAGAAGCCCAAGCCGTCTCCCGGCCCCTCCTCGCTGGCCTCGAAAAGCATCTGCATTCCGAGGCAGATTCCAAGAAACGGCCTGCCAGAATTTATGTAGCTCAACAAGTCCTCCTTCACCCTCTTTATTCTGCTGGCTCCCTGAGTGAAATTGCCTACTCCGGGGAAGACGAAAGCATCGACAGCGTCTGTAGGCTTTTCGAGTATCATCACCTCGGCTCCGAGCCTCTTAAGAGATGATGTTATGCTGAAGAGGTTGCTGACCCCTATGCTGAGCACGCCTACGCGCATCTAAACCACTCCCTTACTACTTGGCGGCCCCCTTCTCCGAGGCTCCCGCCGCCAGGCCTCTCTCAGAGCGAGGGCTAACGCTTTTACTGCAGCCTCCACCCTGTGGTGATCGTTGTATCCATATCTCAAGTTGATGTGCGCTACGGCCGGTATGGACACTGTGAAGGATTGGAGAAGATGTACTATGTCTTCCACGGCCATGTCTTCGACGTTTTGGCCCGCGAGCCCTAAATTTACAGTGGCATGCGCCCTCCTGATCAGGTCGACCGAGGCTTCTGCGAGGGCCTCGTCCATGGGGACTATTGCATATCCAAACCGCGCTATGCCCTCTCTGTCACCCAGCGCCTCGCCAACCGCCTTGCCGAGGACGATTCCAACATCCTCCACTCCGTGATGCTTCAGGTCCCACTTCGCCTCAACGTTGAGGTCTATTATGGCGTGGTGGGCTAGTAGTGAGAGGATGTGGTCTAAGAATTTGATATCTGTTGAGCCCTCGAAGACCCCCTCACCATCGATGGTTAACTTTACAGTCACCTTTGTCTCTCCGGTCTCACGGGTTACGGAGCTGCTGCGCCTCTCCATCAAAACATCCCCAAAATTTTTACTATGTCGTCAGGGGACCAGAGAATGGTGTCTGCTCCGAGCGAGGCAAAGAACTCGATAGTATCGCTGGGATTTGGTGCTAGGCCTATAATCGATGCGAAAGAGGCCTTCACACCGTACTTCTCAGAGCTCTTAGTCATAAAATAGTCTTCGGCAGAATTCCCTACATAGAGCGGAGACGACGCGCCCTCCATCCTCGATACCGCCTTCAACACTCCGTAAGGACTGGGCTTCTTAACAATCTCCCCCAGAACCCTATACTCATCTGCGAGGAAGACACAGGCATCCCGGTTGAAATACCTCATCAACCCACCCAAGACAAGCTCAGTCGAGATCCTGTCCCTGCCACTTACGATGCCTACTCTTTTAGTCCCTACTTTTTCAGAGAGCCACCTCAGCGTCGATTCATCGATGTTTACTCTCTCCTTGAGGTACATGCCTGGCCCTAGGTCGAAGAAGGGGCCGTCCTCAAATATTCTTCTAACATTTTCGGGGCCGTAGTATAGGTCGCAGAAGAGGGTTTCAACGAGGCTTTGACCATATTTACCGGGCTTTCCCAGTATGCTGCTGAAGATATCGAAAAGCTCAACGAAGCCATTTTGCCTAGCTACCTCGCGAAGAGTCTCCTCCAGATCTTTTATGCTGAGAACCTGGCTTCCAACCCGCCTCATGCTCTCGGAAATGGCTTTTTCAAGAGGTTGAGGGGTCGGGGCAACCTCATGCGGCAAATACCCTGTCTCTGAGGCTACAATCTGCGAGACCTTGCTGAGCAGGTCGCGAGGATTTCTAACGTCATTTACAATGGAGTCGAGGGAGGTCAAAACCTCTGCTCTAGACTTTTGTAGACCAGTAAACAGCCATAGTGAGAGGATGTAGACCGTGTCTGTATCATTGTTGAATCCTCCAGTAGCCCTTAGAACGTAGATGTGGCTGGGAGTTATGTATGAGCCGATGAGCTCTATGTTTAGAATTTTTTTGAATAAGATGCTGACAGACTCAACTATTGCATTGTCATAACTTTCTCTCGTGTCTATTAAGACTCCGTCGCAGTCGAATAACACCGAGTCTATGTCTTTGAGTATAGCTCTTGAATCCTTTAAGATGTATGCCTCTCTACCGAACGAGATTTTAATGTATTTATTTAGCGTCATGACCCAGTGCGCCCTCCAAGGCCCGAAGGTGTAGCGGCAGCCCCTCTGCGAGGATGAGTGGCCTCATATTTTTTAGGGCTTTGGCTAGGCTGGGCTTCGTCGGTTTAACTACTGGAAGGAGCTTCACGTAGTCTAGCACGGTTAAGCCTCCTCTTATGGATGCCATTCCCTCCGTGGGCAGGACGTGGCTGGGACCGGCATAGTAGTCGAGAAAGACGCTGGAAGATGCTGGCCCATAGCTCACTACACCCGCGTTACGAATCATCCTCAAGTTTCTCCAACCTACCCTTGCATAGACGAGGATGTGCTCGGGGGCCAGTGTGTTTATGAAGCGTGCCGCCGCTTCCCAACTGTCGGCCGCGCATATAAAGCCGTTATCGGCTATAGATTTCTTGGCTGCAGACCCTTCAGGTAGCTTCTCGAGGAGTTCATTGAGCTTCGAGAGCAGCTGCTCCCCGGACTCGGCGTCAAGAGTTATCGCCCCCACCAGCGTGTCTGGGCTGTGCTCGGCCTGAGCCAGAAGCTCGAGAGCTGCTTGACCATGAGGGGAGTGGCAGTCAGTTACTACCAGCAGCTCTGTAGGTCCCGCAGTAAAATCAACAGTGACCTCTTTTGAGACAAGGAGCTTTGCCTCGAGAACGAACCTATTTCCAGGCCCCAGAATCTTCATGACGCGACGCAGCCTCTGCGTCCCATATGCTAGAGCAGCTATGGCCTGAGCCCCGCCCGCCCAAAGGATCTGGTGAAACCCTGCCAGATAAGCCGCAGCCATGACGAGCCTTTTATCAGCCTCATTTCTCCGCGGAGGTGTTGCAAGAACAAGCCTCTCTACGCCGGCCAGCGATCCGGGAACGCCCAGCATCATGATGGTTGATGGATATGACGCGAGGCCGCCGGGTGCATAGCATCCAACGGATTCGAGGGGTATAGGTCTAAAGTTGACCGCGTACCCGTTGATGTTTAAAGAGATGGAGAGTCTCTTAAAGATACGTCTTTCAAAAGCCTGTATATTCCGACGCAGGGTCTTCAGCGCCAGTATAAGGTCGGGAGGTAGATGCTGAAGAGATTCCTTCATCTCCTCTCTCTCTGTTAAGAGCTCTTCTAGGCTGAGGTCAACCCTGTCTATCTGTGAAGCGAGTCTGATGAGCGCCTCGTCCCCCTCCTTCCTGACATCCTCGACGATCTCTCGGACTATCTCCTTAATCTCGCTGTCCCCCGCCGCCCGGGTCCGGAGCTGTAATGCTGTCTCAGCTGCGTTATTCCTCGACACCAGCATCACTTTCACGGCTAATCTCCTCTAGGGGGAGTATGAGTTCTGGCTTGTGGGCTACGAGTCCCTGAGCAAGCCTCCTTAGTTTTGGTAAGAGCTTGTGAAGCTCGGACTTGTTTATTACTGTGTTAACCGCATACCACCCTTCTGTGGAGAGCTTATTTATGGTGGGAGATTTTAGGGCTGGTAGCGTAGAGAGGAGCTCGGGTAGGTTCTCCTCTCTCACGTTTAGGAAGATGTGGAGTTTCTTCTCCGACTCTAAAACTCCCGTGAACATCGTTAAGACATCGTATATCTTCTCACGCTTCCAGTCGTCCTCCATCGCCTCCTGGTTAGCGATTAGATACGCCGAGCTCTCCATCAGCTCCTCAACTATTGCGAGGTTATTCTGCTCCAAGGTCTTCCCCGTCTCTGTGTTATCCACAACCGCGTCTGCCGCCAATGGAGGCTTTGCCTCGGTCGCACCGAAGGAGAGAAGAATAGCGACCTTAGCGTTCTCACCCCGCCTATACCACGGAGTAATGATCATAGGCCTTTTAGCCCCGAACCTTTCTTTATAGGCCTCCGTCGACATCACGTGCTCCATGGTTAGATTCAGATACTCTGTAGCTATTCTCACAGGTCTCCCATCGGCGAGATACATCTCTAGGAACTGGTTCATGTTTTTGAATCCCGCATTAGCGGGGGCAGCAAAGACGAGTTTCACTCTTCCGAACTCTAAGTCCTTGAGCATCTTGACGTTGGCACCGGTCTCCTTGACCCAGTCGAGGCCTGTGATGCCGACATCGAAGAGACCCTCCGCAACGTAAACCGGAATCTCCTGCGGCCTAAGTATCCTCAGGTCTATCTCTTTATCGCTTATCCGGGGGGTATAGCTTCTCTCGTACCCCTCCACCCTATAGAATGCCTTCTGAAGTAGCTCTATGGCCCCACTCTCAAGAGAGCCCTTAGGAATCACCATCCTTAAACGTCTTTCCAACCTAGGCTCCCAGCCACTTCTAAACTAATAAAATTATGCCGTTAATGCTAACCCTTTTTATGGTCTAGGGCGGCCTCTTCGTCTCTCAACCGATTTAAGCTACTCACTCCATAGCTCCTTTTTTAGAAGGTCCCTGACGGCCGCCCTCAGGATTGCTGAACGGCTCGGATATACCCGCTTTTTAACAAGCTCATCCATCCCCTCAATTAAAGCCTCTGGGAGTTTAACACTTATCAGCCTCATTTCGGTGATGCATAATTGGCCACCCATAGATAAACTCAGCCTCTAAAACCCTTTAGATATAATACTCAAAAAATGTTGTGGGATTACCCTATGCATGCTCCCCCACTATTTCATGGCGCCTAAGGGTATATAAGTAGGGCGCATACAACTCCATAACGGTGAATTAATTATGGCAACAGCTCCAAGTAGTGTAGGGACTGTCCCTGTTATCATTCTGAAAGAGGGGACGCAGAGGACGAGAGGGCGAGAGGCTCAATCTGCAGCGATAATGGTTGCAAAAGTCATCGCAGAGACTATGAGGACTTCCCTCGGCCCCCGCGGTATGGATAAGATGCTGGTCGACAGCTTCGGAGACATTGTGATCACAAACGACGGTGCCACCATCCTAAAGGAGATGGATGTAGAGCACCCCGTGGCTAAGATGCTTGTAGAGGTTGCCAAGGCGCAGGATGAGGAGGTCGGTGATGGGACCACCACAGCCGTCGTCCTGTCGGGAGAACTCTTAGCCAAGGCGGAGGAGCTTATAGAGAAAGAAGTTCACCCCTCAATAATCATCGAGGGTTTCAGGAATGCTGCCAAGGAGGCAATAAACGTTCTCGACAAAATCGCTGTCAGCGTCAATCCCAGCAACAAGGAAGAGCTAGTCAAAATTGCCAAAAGCGCGCTTATAAGCAAACTTGTATCGGAGTACGCAGACTTCGTAGCGGAGCTCGCTGTTAACGCTGTCTTGAAGGTCGCTGAGAAGGTAAACGGCCAGTGGAAGGTGGATCTCGACGATGTTAAGCTTGAGAAAAAAGAGTACGGCTCAATAAGTGATACAAAGCTGATAGAGGGTGTTGTCCTCGACAAGGAGATAGTTCACCCAGATATGCCGAAGCTTGTCAGGAACCCCAGGATTGCGTTGCTGGATGCGAGCTTAGAGATAGAGAAGACAGAGTTTGACGCTAAACTCAATATCGAGACGCCTGAGCAGATGAGGGCCTTCATGGAAGAGGAGGAGAAGATGCTGAGAGAGATGGTTGACAAGATAGCCGCGACTGGGGCGAATGTCGTGCTCTGCCAAAAAGGGATAGATGATCTCGCCCAACACTTCCTCGCCAGAAAAGGGATAGTTGCTGTCAGGAGAATCAAGAAGAGCGACATGGACAAGCTTGCTAAGGCCACCGGTGGAAGGATAGTTACGAGGATCGACGACCTCACGGAGGCAGATCTGGGCACGGCTGAGCTGCTTGAAGAGAGAAGGGTTGGTGAGGACAAGATGGTCTTCATCGAGGGCTGCAAGAACCCGAAGTCAGTCACGGTATTGATACATGGCGGGACTCAGAGAATAGTTGACGAGACCGAAAGGTCCTTCAAGGACGCTATTAACGTTGTTAAGGACATCCTCTTAGAGCCCAAGATAATAGCTGGCGGAGGAGCTCCAGAGATAGAGGTTGCGTCGAGGCTCAGAGATTATGCCAAGACCTTGCCTGGGAAGGAGCAGCTAGCTGTTGAGAAGTTCGCAGACGCCTTAGAGAGGGTTCCAATGCAGTTGGCTGAAAACGCCGGGCTCGACCCGATAGAGAGCATAGTCTCCCTCAGGTCTAGCCACAAGGAGGGTAAGAAGTGGGAGGGCGTCAATGTTCTGGAGAATAGGCTTGGCGACATGTGGGCCGCGAATGTGCTTGAGCCCGTAGTCGTGAAGAAGCAGGTCATCAAGTCAGCAGTAGAGGCTGCATGCATGATACTGAAGATAGACGACATTATCGCCGCCTCAAAGCTGTCTGAAAAGGAGTCGAAGAAAGAGAAGAAAGAGGAGGAAGAGGAATCTGGGGCAGGCTCATTCGACTAGCCAGGATTTTTCATGATTTCTCAGAAACGCTTAACTAAGTACGAGATTACAAAGATAATTGGTGGTAGGGCTTTACAGCTATCTCTCGGAGCCTTCCCACTCGTTGAGCCAAAACCTACAGATACAGCCTTCACTATAGCCGTAAGGGAGCTCTCACTTGGAGTTCTACCCATCATAGTTAGACGCCACCTCCCCGATGGGACCTACGTGGACATGCCTCTGAGAGAGCTTCTTCGGGAGGAAAAAGTCGCGGTATAAGCCGGGCCTGTCTGACAAATATTTTCCTAAATGGCTGCTAAACTTTTTTGACGATATTTTTATATGTGGGTGGTATGGCCAGTCACGTAAAGGTTGTTTAAAAGGTCGTTCTTAAACCTTGGCGAGGGTGGAGAATCTCTCAATAGGAGAATTTATGCAGAGGTCTCGTCAACACTCATCCCCATAATCGACTCCTTCATAGGATATTTCGGCTCTTCAGAGTTCTTGAACTTTTTAGCCAATCCGTGGTGCTTCAGCCTGCTTTGTCGGTCTGTAGGTCTGAATAATGAGACAGCAGGCAATGTTGCACTCGTCGTATCTGTTTTGTCCGACAATATTGAGAAGGATTGGGAGATTAATGCTGCTGGTGGATTGTATGCTAAAAGGTTTACCGTGCCTGAGACAGTTGAGAAGGTTGCTACAGTCATGGGTATCTCGGAGAAGCAGGTCGAGTGGCTAAAGTATTCGAGTAGGATGACGGCGAAAGTTGACGACGTCGCCGTCCAAGACGGATTCAGGCTTTGGCTGCACGTCATTATTTTCAACACCAAGGCTGAGTGGGCTGTCATACAGATCGCGTCAAAAGCCGGCTTTAACAGGCTATACCAGTGGTATTCTGGCAAGTTATCGTATTCGCGGTTTACGCTGGAGCCACACACGGGCGTATCCTCAGCTATGAAGAGCCTGTATTCTCTGGACTTCACCCTGCAGAAAAATCTTGAGCTCCAGAGAGGATGCATAGAGGTTCTTAGCTACCCGCTTAATCGCCTCAAATCTCTTAAATTCGCATTCAACGCAAATCAGACGAGGCTAAGCGACTTCACCTCAGGAGCGGTCTCAGCGGACACTAACCCCCTAACTGCACCCGTGAGGGTGAATTGGACCGCCATCGCGAAGATTACAGAGACAGCGCCGTCTGATTTCGAGGAGCTGCTTGCCATACGGGGTCTTGGAGCTGAGACGCTTCGGTTCTTGGCTATATGTTGTAATAGATTGCTGAACATAACTCCCTGTCTCGACGACGTCGCAACGCTTTTCAGCGAGGTCGCCGAAGGGCCTCCGAAAGATGGAAAAACCTACCAGATTGCGTGGGACTTTATCGAGGCTGTAAGGTATTCGAGGCTCCAGGGCGAGAAGAGCAGAGCAATCGCCTCTAAGCTGGCGTCTATGGTAGAGAGATTCACCACCAGCTAGAGCACTCCCAGTATCTCCTTCGCTTCATCAGTCATCCTGTCCGGAGTCCAAGGCGGGTCAAAAACCAGGTCGACGTCAACACGGCTTACAGCCGGACACATGGTCTTCACAGCCTCCTTCACCTGCTCTACCAAGAAAAACCCGACAGGGCATCCTGGAGCAGTAAGAGTCATCTTGATGTAGACGGAGTTGTCGTCCCGTATCTGGAGATCATATATGAGCCCAAGGTCAACTATGTTTACAGGTATCTCAGGGTCATAGCACATCTTCAAGGCCTGTAGAATTTTCTCTTCACTCGGCCTCTCCAAAGACGGCACCCGTTGAGTTTTAAAAGGCGCGGCCATTTTTAAATTTACCTCATTAACAAATCTATGAAACAAGCTATATGTTCGAGGCCCTGCTCTCCTCAGCCCTGCAGGCAGTTGCTGCGATCATATCCTTTGCCACCGTTCTCACTTGGCTGTGGATGATTTTTAGGCGTAAAATGGCTTTGCGGGGCTTCGAGAAGCTCGGCGGCACCTGTGAATCTATGGACACACTAGTCAGTGTTGTTGTCCCGGGGAGGAATGTTGAGGGGTGGGTTGACTCCTGCCTGCCGACTCTACTCGCTCAAAGAAACGTGTGGAAGGAGGTAATCTTCGTGGATGATGACTCTGCCGATGGAACCTCCAGAATGGTTTTGGAGAAGTATGTCCCCCGTGGAGTGCGATACTTGAGACTTGGGTGGAGGCCGGATAGGTGGCTTGGAAAAAACTGGGCCTGTTGGAGAGGATACCAATACTCTTCGGGTGACTGGCTACTCTTCATAGACGCTGATACAGTTCTCTTCGACGAGTGTGTGATTGCTGACGCCCTCAGCTATGCCGAGAGAAATAATTTAGACGCCCTCTCACTCAATCCTCTGTTAGACACTCGCGCCCTCTCCTCCAAAATCATGCTACCCCTCCTCCAGAACATCCTCTGGTCATTCTTCAGGCCCATACGCACAAACAGTCCCGAGACCGCCACACCTTTTCTCTTCGGAGCCTTTATCCTGATTCGCAAGAGGGTTTACGAAGATATCGGAGGACACGAGGCGATTAAGGAACGCATATTAGATGACAGAGCGCTCGCTCAGTTCTTGAAGCAGAGACGCTACAGGGCTTTACTTCTCGATGGGTCAAAGAGATTTGGAGCCGAGTTCGCAGGGAGCTTGAGTGGTTATCTCGGTGCGGTGAAACGCTTGATGGCAGACTACGCATATACCGGAAACATAAAGTTACTCAAATATTATATTGTCGGCGCGGTTATACAACTGCTCTTTCCGCATGTAGCGTTTCTTGTTGCGCTGGTCCTCCGCGACTCGCTCTTGCTTTTAGTGGCCGGGGCCTCCATAATTCTCAACATGCTATCGAACTATTTGGAAGTCGGAAGATTAGGCGTCAGAAATGGGCTAATCTACGTACCGCTCACACTTGCAGCGAACTGGATTTTAACGGCTTCTCTAATAACTGCTCAGCTATCGATAAGGCGTGGACGCGTAGTATTTTCTTGGCGTGGCCGGAAGATAGAGACTTAGAATCTACTTTTTGAGGTAGACTATGCTCTCTCTCGCAGCTCCTATCCTATGTGTTCTGCCCGAGGTCGCGACTCTTTTACCGATGGCCCGTATCTTCTCAACTGTAAACCCTGTCTCCGTGGCCAAGTCAGCCAAGATTACATCAGACTCCACCACCCTGTCTGGATAAACTCCACCAGCAACCACGATGGCGGCCTTTCCCCCAGACTTTAAGACGCGCCACATCTCTGCTAGAGAGTCAAACATGTCTGAAAAGTAGAGCACAGCAGAGTCAGGCAAGTCTCCGAGCTGCCAAACACTCCGCCGTGGATCTCGACCCACGAGGCCGATATACGACCTGATGAGGTCTTGCCTTTTCTTCCCGAAGAAAAGCTCCAACTCCACTTCATAAACACGCGTATACTCGATTTTGTTTAAGTATGGTGGTGAGGTTATGATCTTATCCACACTTTCATCATCGATGGCTTCAAGCCTGCGGGCGTCTCCGAGAAGAATCACGGCAGGCCCACTCCTGAGACAGGTCTTTCTTACGTCGTCTATCATCAAGCGAGCGGCTCTGCGGAAGAATGGCCTAAGCGGGGGGACAGGGCGTTTTACGAACCGCAAAACAGCCCCGTCTCTGTAGATGTAGGAGCATTTGGCTGCGGCATTGATCAAAGCGAGCTTCAGAAAAAGCCTGGCATAATCAGACTCCAAAGACTCTATCGACTCTCTGAGCGAGAATAGGTCCTCTAAGTTTCGACTCGGAAAAGCCCTTCTCACATATGCACTGACCTCTTCTACGCCGGTTTTAAGGCGTTTTTCCCGGTAGCATCTCTCAAGTGCAGCAGACAACTCCGAGACATCATAGATCCTCGTCTTTGCAAGAGATACAAGTACGGCCAATGGAGATGCGTCGACACCGATGCCAATATACCCCCGCTCCATACATGTCAGAGGCGTTGTGCCCGACCCGACAAAGGGATCCAACACCACCTCGCCCTGCGAGACGCCGAGCTCTTGAGAAAGCAGAACTACTAAGTCGCGAGAGAACCCCTCTTTAAAGTAGAACCACCTGTGGATGGGGATGTGTTTGTTGGGGATGAAAGTGGCTAGCTTCCAAAGATCATATCGCTCTTCGAGAGGATAGGCTCTGCTGGACACCCTGCTAACCTGACTGTGGACGCCCCTATAAAGGCTGAACTTCCCTTCTGCTAAGGCCCACCCTTATTGAACTAACTGCATGCACGTTACGGTATTGGATATTTAAATAATAGCTAATTAGTATTCTAGTTTCAGATGTCCGTAGGTAAGAATAAGAAGTTTATTCTTAGCTGGATGATAGGGGGCGCGCAAGGCTCAGGTGTAGACTCGTCTGCGAACCTTTTCGCATACTCAATAGCCGCGGCCGGCTATAATATCTTCGGTAAAAGAGAGTATTATTCAAACATAAAAGGCGAGCACTCCTACTTCAATGTAGTCGCATCTGACAGACCGGTTAGAAGCGTGATTGATACTGTTCACATTTTGGCCTCCTTTGACGCTGAGACTGTGTTTAGGCATGCGTGGGAGGTTGAGCCTAACGGCGGCATCATTTATGACTCCGCCTTAGAAAACGAGCGTCTCCGAAATATTCCAACGATTGAGGAGCGCCTCAAGGAGGATTTAGCGCAAGCGTTGAAGGCTGAGAACGTCGGCGAGACTCTCCGTGATGTCCTAACGGTGGCTAAGCGGAGAGGTGTTAGGCTCTATCCAATACCATACATGGACCTTATCAAGAAGACGGGGGAGCTGCTTGGCGAGCAACAGATTACTGTGCTTATGCGAATGGTAAACACTATGGCTGTAGCGGCCTCATTCTCAATCCTGGGGGCCGATATTAACAAGCTGCATCGCGGCCTCTCATATGCATTTAGAGCCAAGAAGGCGGTCGTCGAGATGAACTTCACAGCCTGTAAAGTCGTGTATGACTATATGAGGCAGAACTTTTCCGATGACTTCCCACTTAAAGCACCGAATAGGCATCTCGAAGATGAGATGATCATGGTCAACGGCACCTCAATAGTCGGGATAGCCAAGATCGTGGCGGGCTGCAGATTCCAGACCTATTACCCCATCACGCCGGCCGCCGATGAGAGCGTGTATCTGGAGGATAAGCAAGTCTTTAACCTTAACGCTGTGAAGGATGGGGATGAGTATGAGTACCCCCACCTAGCTGAGAACAAGCAACTCTCGGAGAAAGGCCACATTCTCGTATTTCAGTCGGAAGATGAGCTGGCGGCAATCGACATGGCCATTGGGGCGAGTCTAGCGGGTGTCAGGTCTTCAACCTCAACATCCGGCCCCGGGTTCTCGCTTATGGCTGAGGGCCTGGGATGGGCAGGGATGAATGAAGTGCCCGTAGTCATCACGATTTATCAGAGAGGAGGACCAAGCACAGGGCTACCTACAAGGCACGAGCAGGGTGACCTGCTTTTCACGGTGTTTGCGGGGCATGGCGAGTTCCCCCGAATAGTTATGGCCTCAGGAGACATGACCGAGGCTTTCTACGACACTATTAAAGCATTCAACTATGCTGAAAAGTTCCAAGTCCCTGTTATTCATCTGCTTGATAAGTCGCTAGCCAACTCAACCCAGACCATACCCATTCCTCCAGTAGACGAGGTCCTCCTTGACAGAGGACTTCTTATAAATGAACACCTGGACGGCAAGACTTACAAAAGGTTCCAGTTCACAGACAACGGGATATCGCCAAGGGCGCCGATTGGAACAAGGGGCGGAATATTCTGGAACACCGGAGACGAGCACGATGAGCTTGGACACATAAGCGAGGACCCAGTCATCAGGACGAGGATGATGGATAAGAGAATGAGTAGGCTGCAGCTCATAGATGAGACAATACCGTCAGACGAGAAGGTAGCTGTTTACGGTGACACCAACGCTAAGGACTGGATTGTAAGCTGGGGTTCTACTAAGGGCCCGATTCTTGACGCGTTAGAACTGCTTGAAGAGGAAGGGATAAACTCTATAGGTTTCCTACAGCTCAAGATTCTTTATCCGTTCCCATCGAAGCTTTGCACTGAAATACTAGGCGGCGCAAAGAGGATAATCGATCTGGAGCAGAACTACAGCGGGCAGATGGGGAGGCTCATGGTTATGGAAGCTGGAATCTCTCCCACAAACCACATATTGAAATACAACGGCCGGCCCTTCACCTCCACTGAGGTGCTGGACGCGGTGAAAGAGGTGTTATCAAGAAACACTAAAAGGATAGTTACGAACAGAGGTGGGTAGGGATGACGGTAACACAGAAACTATCCATGGCTCATTTCAGGACACCACTCTTCAATGACTGGTGCCCAGGTTGCGGCGACTTCGGGATACTCTCCTCAATACAGATGGCGTTGGCTGAACTCCAGATCGAGCCCTACAAAGTCGCTGTCTTCTCCGGGATAGGCTGCTCTAGCAAGACACCACACTACATAAACACCTATGGAATCCACACCGTCCACGGCCGGCCGCTTCCTTTCGCTTTGGCGGCTAAGCTTGCCAACCCGGACCTGACGGTTTTGGCGGTTGGAGGTGACGGGGATGGGCTGGGGATAGGTGTAGGTCATTTCGTGAACGCGGGGAGAAGAAACATCAACATCACTTACATCCTATATGATAACGGAGTCTACGGGCTCACAAAGGGCCAGGCCTCCCCCACCCTTAAGCGAGGCCTTAAGACAAAGGCGCTTCCCAGACCCAATCTGAACGACGCGGTTAACCCGATTGCGCTCGCCATTGTGAGTGGCTATACGTTTGTGGCGAGAGGATACGCCTACGACACGAGGCACCTCAAAGAGCTAATAAAGCTTGGAATACAGCATAACGGGACATCATTCATCCAGGTCCTGCAGCCCTGCCCAACATACAACGACCTTCATACAAAAGAGTGGTATGCTGGTGAAGATAGGCTGGACCCTCAGACCAATAAGCCTCTCCCGAGGCTATATAAGCTTGAGGAGTCGGGGTACGATGGCGAGGTTAAGATAGACAGCGAGGAGGAGGTTATTGAGAAATCGGTCCAGGCCATAAAGAAGTCTTATGAGTGGGGGGACAAAATACCAATCGGCGTGTTCTTCAGGAACCCGTTTGCACCAACCTACGATATGCGAGTTGCCTCTATCGCGCCTCCATATTTAAAGAGTGCGCCGGCTTGGCAGCCCATCAGAACCAAGTCTCTTAAACCAGTCGCAGATGTCTCCAATATATTCGATGAGCTGAAGATCAGGCCTTAATCCTTCTTCTCCGAAGTCTCGGCTGGCTGTTGCTCTCTTGATTTTTCTTCCCTTGGCCTAGCTTTGACGAGGCCGTCTCTTAAAATAATAGCCACGGCTAAAATGGCTACTGATATGGCGGACCAGCCCAGCAGCTCATAACTTCTGTCCACCGGCTGCTGAGTCATTATTGTAACAGTTCTAGTGTTCTCCCGCGTCAAGACTATAACAACATCCCTAAGCTCTCTTTGAGTTATGGTTACAAACGATAGGGAGGTAACCGTCGTCGTCACTGTGTTGACCTTGGGCTTCGAAACATCTAACATCAGGCTATAAGAGCCGGTTGACGGGCCGAACGGAAAGACCACGATGTAGTATAGGCCACTGCTTGAGGCTGTGTATGTTATCCTCTCTGTAAAGCCAGCAGCTCTAACGGAGAGCTCGATTACGTCTCTGTCCGGCGATATGAGGGCGAGGTCGAAGTCTTGGTTTGGAGCAGACCTGAGGAGGAGGAACAGCGTATCGTCCTTATCGAGTCTCACCGAGAAATAGTGGGTGTCTCCTCTTTCAAGGTAAAAGCTGTGCTCGCCCGGTGAAAGTTCAAGCGCGGTCGAGTAGCTTGTGCCTGGAGCCCGCACTACCTGTGCGAACACTGTCTGTGTCGACGATAAAGCAAGTAGGAGGATTAGGGTCTGTGCGAGTAGCCTCTGCATGGACTTAACTTATCTTCAGCCATATATATTCGCTCTCTTCTTTAACCTGTCTGTCTCCGCTGCGTCGCTAGTCTCGGGTTTATGGCCGGCTCTAAGCTTAGTGCGAGAAGTATAAAGGATATGGATGTCAGCCCTATGAGTAGTCCGGGCGGTATAACCCACCACCAATATCCCACAAAAATGGCGCCGGTTCTAAAGGCCTTTTCTAGGATGTTTCCCCAAGAAGGTATTTGGGGATCGCCGAGCCCCAGAAAGCTTAGACCTGCTTCCGCGAGGATTGCGGCGGGGATGCTCAGTATCATCTGACCTAGCACGTAGGGCGCTACCTGTGGGGCGATGTATCTTGTTATAATTCTCAAGTTTGTAGCTCCTATTGACTTGGCCGCATCTATTAGCTGAGTGTTTCTAAGTTGAAGCACCATCGACCTTACCAGTATGGTGAGGCCGGGCCAGCTGAAGAGTGTGAGGAGGAGGATTATGAGGATTAATCCTGGCCTGTAAGTGTAGGCGAGGAGGATGAGAATGGGTAGGAGCGGAATGTTTGCTGTTACATCGGCTGCTCTCTGTATGATGTGGTCTGTCCTCCCGCCGACGTAGCCGCTTATCATCCCCAGCGAGGTGCCTAACAGGGTTGTGACTCCCGCAGCAAGCAACCCGA
Organism: Thermoproteota archaeon; assembly: GCA_030550155.1. Classification (GTDB taxonomy): domain Archaea; phylum Thermoproteota; class Nitrososphaeria_A; order Caldarchaeales; family Calditenuaceae; genus HRBIN02. Next base: position 10,016 of record JAUQPZ010000015.1, on the reverse strand, counting down.
TTGAAAGCGAGACTGGAAACCCAAAAAGGAGTCCCTGAGCTATGTCCCGGCCAAGTGTATCTGTGCCCATCATACCAAAAACAGTCCCCGCGAGAACCACAGATACATCCTCGACGCCATCAGTTTCCTCGCTCCTAGTCACAACCAGTCTAAACACATAGTCTCCTTTAAGTGGCTCTAAGGCGCCGTCTATTCGCGGCCGCGAAAAGATGTATTTTTCAAACCTCTGGGAGATCTCGCCCTCCGATATTCTATTCCCGTACGACGCTGATAGGCGCTCGGCTAAGAGTGCTTGTGCGCTTCTCGAAGTTGCGGGGAAATATTTCAGCGGCTGGTCTGAATACCTGAAGTATGGTGGCTGCTCGCCTGGTCTAGCGCCAGGTGGAGTTAAAATCATTAAAGGGAGTTCGATGCCGTCCGGCCTCGCAAGGTAAGCCTCTATCGTGGGTGGCTCTCTGTAAAATACGACCCGACCAACTTTTAACGTAATGCCGCTTGGAGGTTCTTCAAAATCAAACCGCAATGTCTCTTCATAGACGATATATGTGTCCTCTCTGAGGATAGGGTTCTTGAACAAGATAACGGTGTGGGGGAATACATTTTGCGTGGGAGTCCATGATGGCGGAGCTGCCTTGGGATACTCCGCCCAGTAAGATGGGTTATTCCAGATCCTTGAGCCATAATCCATCGGATAATTCGCGACTACGTAGAGAGAAATTGCAAGCATCGTAAGCAGGAGTGCGAGCGAGACCCGTCCTTGCCAAGACCATATCACTGCTGTATAGATGCTTGACAACTGGCCTAGCCACCTATTCTTCTCTAACCGGCGGGTCTGTATCTTCCTCGCCAATCCCCACGTCTAACCGTCCTATACCACCTCCACAGATACGTGCCGAGTACTGACAGCTGTACTAGGAAAACAGTGATCAGTGCGATCGTCTCGACGGTGTATGCCCTGATCTTGATGACAACAATCTCATCTTGACCTACGTCGGCGACCGTTGAGCCCTTGCCGTAGGGAGTCTCAGCTGTGAAGTTGTAGACGGCCTTGGGGAGCCTGAGGCTTAACCTTCCACTCACGCCTCGAAGAGAACCATTGACATAAACATCTGCTTTATCAACTAGGTAACCTGCCGCAAACCTCACTTCAACCTCAACCTCCCTCCCGTCCACAAAGATTATCACGGGCTTGCCAACCTCAAGTGTCACAGGACCAACAGAATCACCCATTCTCACCGAGTAGACGGTGAGCATCGGTTCCAGAGATATGGTCTCCTGATGCGGCGCCCTTGTTATCGGGACAGTGAGAGGAATGATTAAGCTCTCGGAACCGTTTCTGATGGTGTTATACCCCGTAAAGGATATCGAGTAATCTTCGACCCATTCTTGGAGATGTCTGTCATAGACCTTGACACTAAAGACTGGAACCTTAATCTTTATGTTCTCAAACCGACCTACACTCATGTTCGCGGTTAAAACCTCTAACCCCTCTTGAATCAGCTGCTCAAGGCTGACCGTTGCAACAGAGCTCATAGATGGAGGTGCCTCAAAAATAGGGGCTATCATGACATCGTATGCCTGTTGATGCCTCTGTCCCGACCGTGAAACGTAGTAAAGCTCAAGTATGAAGGTCCCATACCGCGTAGGCATAAGGCCCTGCGTCCCCACCTCTCCGAGTGGCGGAATCTTAATGCTTATGACTCCCGCGCTCCGACTTAGATTTGAAGCCTCAAACTTGTACTGGGCAATAACTGGCTCGGCCCTGTACACAATGTAGAGTTTATCGCTGAAGCCCGTCAGCTCAATAGGTGTATAGTCTTTGAGCGTCGCTGAGACGGTTATGACGTCGGATGGGACCGTTAAGTTTAGAGTTGAGTTAGGCCTCGCGAGAAGTCTCTGAGCGCGTGTATCGGTCCCTGTCGCTGCGAAGCCCGAGAGTGTCGAGCCTAATATCCGCGCCTCAAGAAGTTTCTCAGCATTGTTCGGGTCGGTTTCATGTTTTGGATGCAGCTCTATCCACCCTAATGCTGACTCTTCAACACCTACCACCTCAATTGATGCGCTCCCTCCCCCTACGACAGAGAGGGTCATAACGCCTTCGTCCTGTGGTCTGAACTTCCAGACCTCTAAGTCCGCACCTGCCTTCACATAGAATGCGTGTGTTTCACCCGAGCTAGTCGTCAATAGAATGGGTACATCGGACCCAAGGGCTGTAATAACAAGCCTTTCACCTACCACGAACCTATACTTTGCTCCATCGAGAAATGGAAGAAACTTCTCGCCGCCATATCCTATCAGCAAAAAATCTCCTTCCTGAGAGGAGACTGTACCAATCTGTAGTAGAGAAAATGCAAGCAGCAAGGCGAGGATAGGGGCTAGCCTCTCCATTTCTCCAAAACACCAGCCCTCAGCAGAGTATAGAAAGATATAGCCCCCGTTATTAGGAGGCCAAGGGCCACAGAGTCAGAGAAGAAAAGTGAGTAAGCTACTACCAGGGCCACGGCAAGACTTGCTAGAGTAGCCGTCACGATAAAGGCCTCGCCTAGGTCATGCCTTAGGGCAGAGCCATACTCCCTCCAAGCGTATGTCACCATAGCTATTGATGAAAATGCTGCCAAGCCTGCAAAGTATTGTGGAGGAGAGATCTCCCCCCAGCCCTGCCTATTCAAGAACAGATTAATCATAACGAGGAATAGCCGCTCCTTGCTCGCCCCAGCTTGCACCGCGATTGCCCAGAGAAAGTAAGAGCTTGTGAGGCTTGCTATATAAGTGGAGAGAAGGGCTCTAAGATTCTGAGACCTCAATATCCCGACTGCGGCGATGAGCGGTAGGCTTACCAGATACCCACTGGCTAGGTCTATCAGGTATTCCGGTTGCTTGTCAAGAACCAGTATCGCGAGGCTCGTGATAGCTGGCGCATAGATGAGCGGTATCACTGCGAACTGATATCTGGGAGGGAGATAGGTTGAGAGAAGGGAGAGGAGGCCCAGCATCAGGAAGGGTGTTAAGACAATGCGTGCCATGTAATCCGCGCTGATAATGAGTGGTGTCAGCATGGTCGCTCCTAAGAGTGCCATGTTTATCAGTCGCACTTTCAAACAATTCCCCTCCTCACAGTCTCTCTAGCTATGTCTGAGGTGTACCCTTTACGTAGCTCGATAATCCATCCGCCGTCTGAGTGTCCTGACAACCACTTCTCCTTTAACATCTTATCCAATCTGAGCAGCATTTCCACCTCACCTCCCCTTCCCGACACGTAGCTATACATATCCGGCAGACATAAGACGTATCCCGCACCTACTTTCTTACAGGCATCAATCATCCTCTCAATAATCCACATGTTTTCTGAGGGAGGATTAAAGATAAAGACCGCCATGCTAGCCTGCCTTACGCGCTGTTCAAATATCTCAGCTATCTCGCCACTATCGCCTCCATGAGTCGGGAAGATCCTTGCAATGTATTGCTCAATGATTGTTCGGGAATGTACACCCCGCGGAGAGATCTTCTCTTCAAGAAGAAGTGCTGGGTTTAAGAGCCAGAAATATATCATGTTTCCTTCTTCCTCAGCGGCCAGACAGAGACGCCTAATGAATTGGGCTATATCGACTAGTAGCTCCCCGGCGGGGCCCACATTAATGGCGGAGGAGCAGTCGACAACTATGTGGATAGCGACCTCTCCTTTTTTAGAGTATTTTTTCGCGATTATCTCGCCCTCATCAACCTGTCTCGCATACCTAAGCCAGTGAACATCCCTCAGCCTGTCACCCTCCTCATACGGCTTCACACCCACGAACTCATCGTCGTGACCAACAAGCCCCCTATAGCCCAGGCCGAAAGGAGGCCGTGGCCAAAAAGTCCTAAACCTCGAATGCGAGGAGGCTATCAGCTGTTCTCCGATAGGAATCGCCACCTCCGACCGGTCTTCTATTCTCTTGGTCAGAAAGCAGAGCTTGAGTGCGTCGTGAACCTGCACATCTACTTTTGCAAACTTGATGTATCCGATGGAGTTGTCAACGCTCAGTACGTATGAGAGGGTTAGGCCCTGTTTTGGGCTGATAACTCCCTCAGCTTTGTTGAGGCCTTCTGCGAGTTCCGTCCCATAGGGTAAATTGTCAATTACTTTAACATGGAGTGGGCCTCCTTTATCCACCCACAACTGTAGCTTTGTCCTGACAAAATTTTTTCCATCCTTGCTGAAGGGCTCTAACGTTCTCTCAATCTTAATGTCCGTTGTGTAAAGCGTCTTCAACCTCTTCGAGGCAAGCAGTATGTAGACTGAGTAGTAGATTTGGAGGAATATGGAGACGAGGAAGAGAAATGGTTGATAGAGCAGCGAGGATAAGAGTATTGTCCACGTGGTCAGTGAAATGAGGAGCAGAACACCCTCCTTCGAGAGCATTACTTAGGGGCCACCACTTTTTCCAGCAACTTCCTTGCCACGTGGAGTGTTGCCGGCTCCTCCTTAGCCACAGAGGCCACCTGCCTCCTAAGAATGATTCTGTGGTTCAGGGTGAGAGGGGCCACGTATTTCACATCGTCAGGGATTACGTAATCTCTACCCATAATGGCTGCGTAAGCTTTCGAGCTGTATAGTAGGGCAGCCTCAGCCCTTGTGCTTGCCCCCATCACCACCTCAGGCAGGTTCCTCGACTCTCTCACTATGTCTACAATATATCCGAGAATATCATCATCGACATAAACCTCCTTCACGGCCTCTATCGCCTTTAAAACTTGCTCAGCGCTAGTCATGGGCGAGATGTTTAGCTCCTCTCCATGCTTATTCTTGAGCCTGAGTATCTCGATTTCTTCGCCGCGCGACGGATAATTTACTAATACTCTCACAAGGAACCTATCAAGTTCAGCCTCTGGCAGGGGGTAAGTTCCCTCAAGCTCAATCGGGTTCTGCGTCGCGATGACCATGAAGGGTTTAGGCAGTTGATATGTCTTCCCCTCTACAGTCACTTGGAACTCCTGCATCGCCTCCAAGAGAGCTGACTGAGTCCTGGGGGCGCCCCTGTTAATCTCGTCGGCAAGCACGATATTGGCGAATATGGGGCCGGACCTGAATTGGAATTCTCCGCTCCTCCTGTCAAATATCATTCCACCGATAATATCGCTCGGCAGCAAGTCATTAGTGAACTGTATCCTCTTAAACGATAGTGTCAGTGTATTGGCGAACGACTTGGCCAAATATGTCTTTGCGAGGCCGGGGACACCCTCTATCAAGACATGACCCTGAACCAGAAGAGATATGAGCAAAGCATCAATCGCGGTGTCCATACCCACTATTGACCTGTGAATCTCTCTTCTCACATTCTCGGCAATCTCCTTTATCCACTTGAGGTCCGGCATCAGGTCATCACCACGGCAGAACCTATGAGCCGCTTTAAGGAAAACCTATAAATTCTGTCCGGAATTATGGAGGAGAGACGGCTTGTCAGAATACTCTTCAAAAGCCAAGCTCCGCGTGGATAGGCGTTCAGACCGTTCAAGACAGTGAGGTAGATCCGCACAGCGTCAACTGGTTTCCTCCCCGCACTTCCATTAATATAATTCTGTAATTCTTCGATGTAGTTCCGTGGAACCCGCTTCCTATCTGGCTTTTTTTCCTTGAGAAGAGTGATGGCGATTAAGAGGCAGAGAACTATGAACGCGAATATAACTAATGGATGAATTACGTTTGTGACGAGCGCGTCCAATGTCTAATACTTGTTACCTCCTCAATCTATATATGTTTAACCGAGTTTTTCATTTTTAAGTCCTCATTAGCCTGCGGAGAATTGGTATCTCGCGAAGCTTTCTCTCGGGCAGAACACTCCAGATTATGCCTGTGGGTCTCGGAATAGATGTGTGGGTCTGGAAGATTTCATTAACGGACACAATCACGTCTATGGGCACGTCGAAATCCTCGACAGGAATTTCTTCCACAATCTGAAGTGGATGAACAGTCGTAATGATGGGAGTGTCATCTGAAACCTTTCCAAGCATCCTTAAGACAGCATATTCAATCTCCGAGTAGCCCTCCCCCTTGCCCACCCTTGCCCCTCTCCTCGAGACTGCGACCGACCCTGCAACCACTAGGTCGACTCGAGGGAGGCTCTCAGGGTCGACTTTCTCTCCGTTGAGAAAGGCTCCCCTAATAGTGGATGCGGCGTGATGCATAGATGCGCTCAGCTTGTGGGGCTCGATCAGAAGAAAGCCTTCCCTTATCCGTGGAGTCGGCATTATTAGGATTTTTCCACTCTTTAGGCAGAGCTCCCTAACCGGTCTCTGCGGTGAGTCAGGGTTCACTTTAACAATCTTAGCCTGCCTGAACCTGTCTAACCTCCAGAGACTCTGAGCAGCTTTTTCCGCGCCCACGAAATTCGGGATGCGTTTTCTGATTGGGAATGGAGGGAGTGCAACCCCTTCTTCCTCAAGCGAGGCCCACATGCGCTCTCGGATGGCCTGCTTCGCGTTTCTAGCGCTCATTTCTCCCCTGATGGTTCGAGAAGCTCGGAGAGATCTCTCACCTTGACTTTGCCCTCGACTCCCTGAACCCTGACAGCATCCTCAAGCATGGCTAGACAGAATGGGCACTCCGTTACGATTGTGTCTGCGCCTGTTTCCAACAGCTGTCCCAGTCTGATGAGGTTCTCACGCTTAACCCTCCTTATATCAAGCCAGTAATTACCTCCTCCTGCTCCACAGCACATAGTATCTCTCCCTCTATGCTTGGCCTCCGCGACCCACGAGCCCTTAAGTATGTCGCGCGGCTCTTCTACCATGCCGTGCATCCGGGAGAAGATGCATGAGTCATGAATTGTGAACTTACCGTTGACGCCCACCTTGAGTTTCCCCTCCATGACAAGTCTTCTCAGGAGCTCCATGTGGCTGACGACTCTGAAGCTCGCGCCTAAGTCTCTGTACTGTCGCTTGAAGATGTCGAAGCAGTGCGGGCAGTGGGTTATTATCTCCTTAACACCTTTGAACTCTAGAAGCTTCATCGTTTCCTCTGCTAGCTCCTGATATCTCCCCTCTTCGCCAAGTCTTCTCGCCACATCACCGTTACACACCTCCTCGCTGCAAATGACGGCAAACTTAACGCCGGCGGCAACTAATAGCGAGGCCATCTTCTTAACAATTTGCCTCGCTCTAGCGTCATATGCCCCCATACATCCAACCCAGCAGACAGTCTCAATTTTTTCCTCCTCCTTGATGCTTTTAACACCTGCTTGTATAAGCTCCTCCATCAGTTTCACCCTCTCTGATGGCCCAAGACCGAAGGGGTTCCGTGCTCTCGCCAAGTTGGATAGAGTCTCAACACCTTTTCTGGTCAAGTTACCCCTTAATGCGAGCGCTCTTCTCAGCTCAAGGATGAGGCCCATGGGGCTTATGAGGACAGGACAAGCGTATTCGCAGGCTCCACAGGTTGTACACGCATATACCTCCTCGAGGGTGTAAACACCGTAGTCGAAAAGGTCTCTCTCTTCACCCCTCCACCAGCTCCTCCTCAGCTTCTGGACGATAGCTCGCGGCGAAAGGGCAGTACCAGAGATCAGGGCAGGGCAGACTTCGTCACATCTTCCGCAATCCGTGCATGCGTCGAGCTGCAGTTTTTGAGAGGGAGTGAGGTCTGAGATGGTGTTGATGCCGACGGTAGGCATCTGCGACTCTAAATCAAGCCTGCTTAAAATGAAGGGAGTCTCGATCGCTCCTGGCTTTATGGCGCTTTCTCGTCTAACAGCCACGTTGAGAGGCGCAGCTAACAGGTGGATAAGATTTGTATACGGTAGCGCTGCAACTCCCCCGAATGAGACTATCGCGTGGAGCCACCACAACGCTCTATAAGCCAGTAAAGCGGACTCTAAGTCCATGCTTACATAGCTTAACGCGGCAGCAAACATGGCTCCGACAGGAGAGTATATCCCCCAGGGAGGGCCTCTAAGATGAATTCTCAACCCTTCAATCACGAAGCCCGTCACGCCTATGAAGAGGAGAACCAGCAGGAGAGCCGTGTACTCGGCCCTATAGCTTAGACGGCCCGGCCTCGTGATGCTTCTCCTAATCAAAGAATAAGTTACTCCCACCAATAAAAGAACTCCAAAAGCGTCTAGGAAGACCTCAAACAGAAGGTAAAAGTCTCCGACTAGTAGGCGCATCCTGAGCGGTCGCAGTATGTCGTGGTCGATGAAGACTAGCGTTGTGCCTATGAAGAGGACTAAGATGCCGTATGATATGGAGATGTGCATTAATCCTGCGCGGGCGTCCCGAATTATCCTTCGCTGGGCCCACGCATACTCTAAGATCGCCTTCAAAAATCCCGAAGGGCTCTTCAGGAACTCCATAAGGATACTCCTCAGACCGTAGCCCCTAAGCCTCATGTAAAGCCCGAAAAGGAAAACAGCGGCAAAAGGCGCGAGAATGAAGTACATTATGATGTCTGTGCCTTCAGGCATGAAGACGAAGTTCTCCCTCATAGGCGTCTCGCTCATAGCTCGACCCCCTGTCGAGGAATTGCAGGCATCTATAATAATTAATATCCTGAATACATGGATGATTTTAGATGCGTATCTACACCATAGTGTCCTGTCCTAAATGCGGCGAGTACAGGATTGTGAAGAGGCAGAAAACGTTTAAATGCTTTTCGTGTGGCGAGATATCCACATTGAGGGCGGAGCTCGCCGTCTTCTCGTCTGACTCGGCCGTGGAGGCTATGAGAAAGCTGGCAAATCTCAAGTTAATGCGGAGGAGGAGTGGAGGTCCGGTCACATCCTTGAGTGGAGCTCGATAACTTCCTCCGGCTCCCCTGAGTAGCCGTTGAACCTCGAAGGGTTGAACAGCCTGATGGACTCAGCTACGCCCTCCCCACAGATATATTCTGCAAGGTCTTGGCTTAGGGCTGGTCCACGCATCAACCCGTACCCATCGAGCGCATCTATGATGTAGAGGTCTCTGCGGCCCGGTATCTGGCCCAGAAGGGGATTTCCATCGGGAGACGAGCTACAAACACCAGTCCAGCCACCAACGAGACGGTAAGAGTCAGGCCTCTGCAATCTTTCATAGAGCTTTACACTCAGCTCTTCGATGAAGTCATACTCCGGAGAGGAGGGGCATTCTGACGGGTCGGAGAGCTTAATCGCTCTGCCATTTCCAACTAGCATCGTGTGTCTGCTAAATCTCCGCAAATAGACGTGATTCTCCTCTAGGAACACAGGCGTCTCCTGAATCTCCTCATCAAACTTAAACGAAACAATCTGACATGCATAAACGACTACTGGTACGCGCCATATTCCACAGTTAATCAAAACCTCGCGGTTCCACGCACCGGCAGAGAAAACCGCTTTCTCAAAAGAGACTTGCTGCTCTGGTCCGGAGATGTCCAAAACCCTTCTATTCGGGTCGATCCTCTCCACGCGGATCCACTCCTTTAACTCGACACCCGCCTCCTCAAGCCTCCCGCGTAGAGTTTTGAAAAGGCTTGAGACATCGATCACGATATCGTCAGGAGTGTAGACCGCGACCTCGTAATCCTTAACCCTCATCCAGCTCAGCCACGCCCGCAACTCGGAGTTATCTATGATTTCGTGCTTAACGCCGGCACCAGCCAGAAGCTCCGAAGAGAAAGCCGACATCCATGAGGGCTCAACGGAGATGAACCCTGTTCTCGATATAGAGTCGCCCGCCAACTCCTCATAGGCAGCCTTGCTCCTGCTTGCAAGAACTATGTCTATCGGCTGGACAAGCTGTGTGGTGTGTATCCCCGCGCATTTTCCACTAGCGCCATTACCAAGCTGCCCAGCCTCAATCAGCGTGACATCCAAACCGCGAAGGCCCAAGTAGTAGGATACGAATGACCCTATGATGCCGCCCCCGATGACGACGACATCCGCTTTCTTCATTCCAATTTTATAGTAAAGTGGACGATATTATAAGGATGACAATTTATAAAAGGATGTAGATTATATAAGCATAAATTGCATATATATCAGCTTGTTTTAAATATATTACATCACAATCAATATCACGATTGAGTT
>JAUQPZ010000014.1 GCA_030550155.1 Thermoproteota archaeon | reverse complement strand
TCAGACTGAGCCACGCATCAGGTCATACACCCCCAAGCATGCACATTTTGCAATAGATTTTTATGGTAAAATGTGTGCGAACCGGGAGAGGGCGTTAGAGCTTCTCCAAGCTATTATCTTGCTTTGGACTGGAAAGATTCCTGTTGAGAAGATTATTCAACAATATAGTGAGGGTGTGTCCGGGCTACCAGGCTACGACTTGGAATACATTCTCCATGCTTTAAAATGGATTCTGGAGCAAGAAGATATCAATTTTAAGGGTAGACCACCGAAGAAACAAGCAGCGCTAGATGAAATTCTTGGCAGGTTTAACGTCACGGCTCCTAAGGGTAGGCTGGGAAGCCAGCTGGCTATATCTTTGTTTTGCGATATCGCTCTTGGGAGTCATCCAGTTGAAGCACTCATGAGGGCTAATCTAGATATTTTACCGGCTAAGAGAGGCCGCGGCGCGGTATGATGCGTCAAGATAATTGTTTTCTTAGGCATGACCCAGTTTTGACAGCGTGCTAGGCATCATTCTCCATATTATAGAGGGTTTATCATGATTAATCCCTTTTGAGCGTAGACGCATCATTTCTAGAGTTTCATGGGCTGAGCCAGGCATCTTGGACCATGCTCGACCACGGCCCCGCTTAGCCTTGCTTCTAGTCTGCTCTGCGTTGGGATAAATGTGAGGGGATGGATTTTACTTATTCTCTCCGTGCAAGGACCTGTATGCCGGGCATGGGTTCTCCTGATAGGTATGAGATTAGGGCGCCTCCTCCGAGGCTTACGTACGTGAAGTCGCTGGGCCTGAGTCCGAGGAGCTCGATGGCGGTGACTGAGTCGCCGCCGCCTATGAGGGTTGATGCCTTGGTCTTGGCGAGGGACATGTAGATCTCTTGAGTCCCTCTCCTGAATTGCGGCTTCTCATATACGCCCATGGGGCCCTTAACTATCACCGTGACTCCAGCCTCTAGTCTCTCGATATACTCTTTGTATTGCTGAATTGTCTTCAAGCCTAGGTCTTGTATCTCTCCGGGCGAGGGCAGTTTCTCAAGGAGCACCTCAGCCCTTTCACCCTTAGGGTCGGCGTAGGCTAAGTCGACGGGGGTCAGCACACGTTCTTTAAGATTTTTGTCGAGCTCCGAGACCTTCCCTAGCATGTCTAGGTGCTTCTTCTTGGCCAAGAACTCCTCTGAGGGCGCTCCGAGCTTATATCCCCGAGAGAGTAGGAAGAGCTGGCCGACAACGCCGCCAGTTATGACGCCGTGCACCGACTCCGGGCGCTCCTTTGCGAAGCGTTGTAGCACGCTTATACACTCCTTAGGCTTGTTTCCTCCAAGCGTAAAGACCAGCTTCCTCGTGAGAGAGATCATCCTGTTGAGCGCCGTAAGTTCTTTCTCCATTATTCTACCCGCGTATGTTGGGAGCAGAGGGGCAAAGCCCACTACCGAGGAGTGCCCGCGGTGGGCCACAGAGAAGGCGTCGAGCACAAATATGTCGAGGTGAGGGGCCAGTGTTAGGGGCAATGTGCTCTTCGCATGCTCCTCTGGGCTCTTCTCAACATCTTCATCCTCCAGCTTCCTGACGTTGTCGAGAAGTATCACCTCCTTCTTTGCCAGGCTCTTGATCGCGTTTTTCGCCTCATCACCCACCACATCTGGCACAAACTTTATCGTCGAGCCCACAAGCCCTGAGAGCAACTCGGCATGCTGGCTCAGATCCGTGAAGTCGGGGTCACCCCTTCTACCTTGGTGCGCCAGCAGGACCGTCTTGGCTCCCCTCTCTATCAGCTCCCTCACGGTGAGGGCGTGGGCCCTGAATCGCTCGTTGAGCTGTATCTTCCCGGTCTGGGGGTCGAGAGAGGAGTTAAGGTCAACTCTGACAGCGACGCGCTTACCTGTTACGTCTACTTCGTCGAGAGTTCTGAACCTGATTTCACCGCTGCCGGCCACGCCCCGACACCATCAGTATAAGGTCCACAAGCCTGTTGCTGTAACCCCACTCGTTGTCATACCATCCAAAGACCTTGGCGAAGTCGCTCTTCTCCCCCAATACTAGAGTCTGTGTCGCGTCAAAGATGCATGAGTGCGGATTACCCAGTATGTCCGCTGATACAATCGGGTCTTCCGTGTATTCAAGAATCCCCTTCATCCTGCCCATGGCCTCCTCCCTGAACGCCTGGTTCACCTCCTCAACAGTCACCGGCCTCTCAAGCACCGCGGAAAGATCTGTCAAGGAGCCATTCGGCACCGGGACCCTCATCGCTATTCCGTGAAGCTTACCCTTAACCTCAGGTATTACTTGGTGGAGGGCGGAGGCGGCTCCAGTAGTGGTCGGTATTATTGAGAGAGATGCGGCGCGCGCCCTCCTCAGGTCTTTATGATAGAGGTCTAAGAGCCTCTGGTCATTCGTGTAGGCGTGGATAGTTGTCATGAATCCCTTGACGAGGCCGAAGTTGTCGAGCAGAACTTTAACCATGGGCGCGAGGCAGTTAGTTGTGCACGAAGCACCAGAGACAACCACGTGCTTCGCAGGGTCCAGTGCACCATCGTTAACCCCCGGAACGATCGTGACATCCGCGTCGCTAGAGGGAGCCGAGATTATAACCTTCTTGACGCCCCGGTCAAGATGTCCAGCAGCGTCTTTCCTCTTCGTAAATAGGCCGGTCGACTCTACCACAACATCCACGCCAACCTTATCCCAGGGTATCTCAGACGGCTTAGAGGAGTTAAAGTACTGGAACTCCAGCTTCCCGATCCTAATGCCCGTGTCCGTAGCTTTGACCTCCTCTCCTAGGCGGCCGTGGACCGAGTCATACTTCAATAAGTGGGCGGTTGTCTTCAGGTCTGCTATGTCGTTGAAGGCTACAACCTCGAAAGCCTCTCCATATAGCGGGTCTCTGAGGGCGGCGCGGAGAAACAATCTCCCGATCCGCCCCATACCATTTATTCCGACACGTATGGGCGACACGTAATTACAATATGCTCGGTGATATAAGTGTGTGGTCGCGGGGTTGCATAGCCGTGTGTGATGACGTATAAGGGTTGGGGGCAAATTATGGAGCCACGTTTAAATAGCGCCGATGCGGACCCAAAGGCAAGGGGTGTCTGAATCGATTACATTGAACTCCTCGACACAACTCTACGCGACGGCGCCCAGACTAGGGGCGTCTCTTTTAGCCTGAAAGATAAGCTCAGGATTCTCGAGAAGCTTGACGAGCTTGGAATCGACATTATCGAGGCAGGGTGGCCCGGCGCCAATCCAAAGGACTCCGAGTTCTTCAGGGTTTTGAAGAACATTACACTGGTGAACAGCGAGCTAGCTGTCTTCGGAAGCACTAGACGGAAGAACTTCGATATTGATCATGACCCTGTCCTTCAACCTCTAATCTCCTCCGATGTTAAATATGCGGTGATATTTGGCAAGTCTTGGATTCTCCATGTAAGGGAGGTCCTGAAAACTACTCCCGAGGAGAACCTAAACATGGTCTCTGAAACGATAGAATATCTCAGGAGCCATGGGATGGAGGTTCTATTCGACGCGGAGCACTTCTTTGACGGCTGGAAGGAGTCGAGAGAGTATGCGCTGGCTGTTCTCAGAGCGGCTGTTGAAGCAGGTGCTAGGACGATTGTTCTCTGCGACACGAACGGTGGGGCTCTACCATCCGAGGTGCTAAGTATCGTGAGGGAGGTTAGGTCTATTTTCAGTGTGCCGCTCGGAATACATACTCATAACGACGCGGGATGCGCTGTGGCCAATAGCTTGGTAGCCGTAGAGGCCGGCGCTAGGCATGTTCAGGGGACGTTCATCGGGCTGGGAGAGAGATGCGGCAACGCAGACCTCGCCCAGATTATACCAGCGCTCAGGCTCAAGATGGGGTACACGGTGCTTAAAGACGGAGACCCGGACAGGTTGAAGAAGCTCACAGAGGTAGCGAGGCTAATCTCCGGCATCACGGGCTTCCACATATCGCCCAACCACCCATACATAGGAAGAAACGCCTTCGCGCACAAGGCGGGAGTCCATATAGACGCAATAATAAAGCACCCGAGGACTTATGAGCACATAGACCCTGACGCAGTGGGAAACGAGAGGGTTCTCTCCATATCAGAGCTCGGCGGCAGGGCCTCGATCATGGACTTGGCCAGGAGGGTTGGCCTCAACCTTTCGAAGGAAGAATTGACATCCGTGACAGAGGCCGTAAAGAGGATGGAGGCTGAAGGATATCATCTGGAGCCCGCGGAGGCCACTGTCACACTACTCATACTCAAGCATCATGGTATGTATAAGGAGTTCTTCGAGGTCAAGAACTGGTGGGTCGAGTCAGTCAATATAGGCAAAAAGATCTCTAGGGCCATAGTCACGATTGCTGTGAACGGAGACATAGTCACGGCCCTCGGTGAGGGTGTTGGGCCTGTTCACGCGCTTGATGAGGCATTAAGAAACGGCGTCTCGGCAAGATTCCCGGCTTTGAAGGACGTTAATCTAAGCGACTACAAGGTCTACGTGGTGGACAGCAAAGATGGGACAGCCGCGTTCATCAGGGTTTTCACGGAGTTTACCTGGCGCGATAAGAGCTGGGTCACGACGCACGTCTCTAATAACATAATCGAGGCAAGTCTCTCGGCAATAATCGATGGATACAGATACCTGCTTCTTGTGTTAGAGCCTGGACTACTGAGTAATAAATGAAAAAAATCTTGGTGTTTTAAGGTGCTAACTTGTCTTCTCGAATAGGTATGTGATATCGACCGTCACCGTGTAAGTTATCTCACCGGTCATTATCGGCATGCCTGATGTGGCCTCTAAGGGAACAGCGCCTGTGGCCGCCCTTGCCGCATAGATTATTGGCAAACCTGCCTCGTCGGGGAATGAGACGTGAATCTCCTTAACCGCCGCGACCTTCATGTTGAGGTACTCGGCGATTTTTGAGGCCTTTGAGAGCGCGTCGGAGAAAGCTAGCTGGAGGGCAGAGTCGCGTAGGCTCTTCTTTGTCTCGTCTTTCAAGTCGAACCACGCGCCGTAGAGGCTGGTTGCTCCCGCTTGGATCGCGTCGTGGATTATTTTGGGTGAGTTGGCTATTGCGTTGTCTTCCAGCGTCACTGTGACTTGGTTGACAGCTGTGTAGCCTGTTTGTCGGCAGCCATTCGCATCACACTCCCAGTATGGGTTTATCGCCACATATGAGGTCTTTATATTCTCTTCCTTCACACCGTTCGCCAGAAGCGAGGAGATTACTCTGCTCATGACCTCGCTGTTCTGGGTCGCAGCCTCTGTCGGCGTTTCTCCTCGCGCCTCTACTCCGAGACTGAAGGATAATTTGTCGGGCCTCAGCTTGATGACGCCCACGCCTCTTACTGGAACGACGATGCCTGTTTGCTGTCCCTCACCAGTCTGCTGCGTAAGCGGAGTTCCACCTTCTCTCTCTGAGGCGCCCACCATGTTCATGGCGTAGAGCGAAATCGCTAGAACGGCAGCTATCGCCACAACTGAAACCACTATCGCAAGTGAGGCGAATCTGTCGCCCCTGAATGGTTTTACATCGCTCATGGCTCTCCTAATCCTCTGAATATATATGAGCCTATGCCATATAGTGGCAAGCCAATACATGGGCCATAAGGCTGGGAAACAGGACGGCTATGCGTTAAGGGCTTAATCAGCCGCAGCATCTGAGTTGAGGAGGCATGGAGATGGCTTCTCTCGACCAGAAATTAGAGTTTTTTTTCTGGGAATACATATCCCGCGACATTCCTCATTACTATTTCTTTGCTTATGACTGACGGTATGAGAAGGAGTCAACGCGAATTCTTCTCGCCTTAAAGGGCGGCAAGATCGATGGGGCTATGCTCATCTATAGTGGGAATATTCTCCAGCTAAGAGGAAGTGTTGAGGCCGCGGAGGCTCTTCTAGAGAGGCTGGAGCCGGATGGGGCCACTATCACATGTGAAGAACAGCATAAGCCCTATGTCCTCGCGAAATACAGGTCTGTATGGATTCGAGAACTCATTCTTATGCTTCTGAGGAGGGGAGGGATGAAGATTCATGTGAGCCATCCAGTAGTTCGGCTCAGTGAGGTGGATGCTGAGAGAATAGCCGTAATTCTGAGGCAGGTGAAGCCTGAACATTGGGGTGAGATAACCGTCCAACAGGTTTTCGAGGGGATGGCCGCGGAGCATTCTGGAAGGGGGTGAGGGTTGGTGGTGAGATAGTCTCGGTTGCCTCTTCACTCATAACGGAGTGGTTAGGGCCGGTTGCCATAGTTGCAACCCTCGAGGCTCATAGGAATAAAGGATACGCGACATCTGTAGTCTCTGAGACGGTTAAAGAAATCCTGGAGCAGCAGGAAAAAGTAATACTCTACGTCCTTGCCGATAATTCTCCGGCGATCAGGGTCTACAGCAAAATAGGCTTTAAGCCATACAGAAGATACATTTACATGAGGGGCGAGCGAAAGCAGGTCCCTGAAAGAACCACATATTGATTCTCCCTTCCGTGCCACAGGCGGGCTGTGCCCACCGCATCCTCAAAAAATGCTACACAAGAGGCTCAGCTCTATTCTCCAAATGCAAATAGGGGCCGCGGGTGGGACTCGAACCCACGACCGCCGGGTCCACAGCCCGGAGTGCTACCAGCTACACCACCGCGGCCATCCCAGCACCACCTCACTAGCTATGCGACTTGATATTTGAGGATGGCTAGTCTTATGCGTATTCCCTCCAGGTGTGGCCACACTTGGTGCAGCGGAAGAACTGGGTCATAGGTTCGTCGGCGGACCTTGTCTGGACACTCCACCAATAGGCCTCTCGGTTTCCACACTGGGGACACTGGACATCGGTCGTCTTTGGGAGAACTTCCTTCTCCACATCGTCTATCACGACGGTCTTTTTCGTTCTACGCTGTCTGTGGGCCACTATGTCGCTGGCAGGCTTCTTCACGTAACCGCACTTCCTACAGACCAGAACAACAGTATTCGATCTCTTCTCAGCCAAGAGAACAGAATCGCATTTTGGACAGAACTCCATTCCTCACTCTCCACCTGTCCCGCTGCGAGAACAGTTCTGCGCCGTTTGTTGATTAACTTTACCCATGTCGGCCCATTCTCCTCTAAGTCAAGGATTGCTGAACAGCTTCTCGCAGAGCACGGGCAAGGGTGGAAAGCTCACTCAGCCCCCTCTGCAGCACTTCTAATGCGTTGTAACCCTCGCGAGTTTTCAATATGAATCGGATTACGCCTAAGAGAGGGTGTGTCAGGTTGGCACCGGCGTATTCGACTTCATTGTATGAGATAAGGACCTCCTGTAAACTGTCGATGATGCTGAAGTCTACGTCTCTGAACTCCAGCTCCAACACCCTCTCCCCCTTCTCAACTATCTTGACTTCCATAGGACGCTACCACCCTCCGGCGACAGCAAGCCTCCAAACGTCTTAAGGAGCGTATTAACTTTACCATAATATGGGACGAGGGGGCGGTTCGAATACTTCCTGTTACAGCCTGGGCATATCAGGGCTTTGCCACTCAGTCTGAGAGAGGAGCCGCATTTGTCGCAGAACGCTTGGAAGGCCCCGAGGCCTGCGCCCTTAAGTGTCAGTGTGTATATCCCCGCGTATTCGTCTCGGACTCGGGCTACCAGCAGGTCGCCTATGGTGAAGATTGGTTTTCCGCCTCTGTAGAGGATGGCCGCTGTCCAGTACGTCTTGACTGGGTGCCTTGCGGCCGCAATTATGTCGCAGATGATCAGCTTCTCTTGGATATCTCTAACCTGGCACAGGACTAGGTCTCCTGCCTTGATTTTGACCGGCTGATTCAACGCCTTGACCGAGACAACATGCTCTTTGATGTTGTACTCGGCGATGCCTGTGATGTTTGCGACTACGTCTCCGCTCTTCAGCGCCTTCGCCCCAGTCCGCGGAACAAATTCCTCTAATACGCAGAGCTTATCGCCTGGTAGCACTAGTCTACCGGTTGCCTGAAACCTCACTTCCAACCACCCAGTGTTATGTTTAAGGAAATAGATAAAGTGGTCTTCACCTTGAAAGGCGGGGGATGGAAGGATGGATGATGGAGGCTTGATTGTGGCCATTGAGGGCGTGGATGGGGCTGGGAAGACAACTCAGGCTAAGAGGCTTGTGAGGTTTCTCAGGTCTCGGGGCCTCCCGGCCTACTATACCTCTGAGCCCACGGACTCGAAATACGGAGTCATCATCAGGCAGA
The DNA here is from genome assembly GCA_030550155.1 of Thermoproteota archaeon. Lineage (GTDB taxonomy): Archaea > Thermoproteota > Nitrososphaeria_A > Caldarchaeales > Calditenuaceae > HRBIN02. Next base: position 28,929 of record JAUQPZ010000014.1, on the reverse strand, counting down.
TGCTGAGGCGGCGCGGCGTAAATCCATACATACTGGCGCTACTCTTCGCGACCGACAGACTAGCCCATGTTGAAGATGTTGTAAAGCCGCTACTCAGAAAAGGCGCGGTAGTTGTCTGCGACAGATACCTCTACTCCTCATACGCCTATCAAGGCGTGATGACTAGGCGCCCGCTCTGGGTAAGGGATATCAACAGCATGGCACCGGCCCCAGACCTAGCCATTTTACTAGACGTTCCTGTCAGAGAGGCGCTGGGCAGGAAGAAGAGGAGGATTGTTTTTGAAGACCCTGATTTTCTGGAGGAGGTGAGGAGTGAGTATCTGAGGATTTGTGAGGCGGGGCTGATGGTTAGGATTGATGCGGGGGGAGGAATCAAGGAGGTTTTCAAGGCCCTTCTCGACACAGTTCTACCGCGTCTAGGAATTGACGCGGGCCTGCAAGGTAGGCCTGGACAAGTATGACCCCCACCTGGAGGGAGCTATGCTCTCCGGGGCGCACCGGTAAGCTGGAGGCGAATGATTACGATCCACCCCCTCCTCTACGCGTTGTGTGGGTGAAATAAAGTCATCTGACGCCCCTGAGCTAAGGCGGTGAGCCAGGCCCAACCCCTATTCCCAGAATCTTCTTTATCTCTGAGGCGACCACCGCGCACGACCGCTCGACGCTCTCCGAGAGACCGACGCCGGGTTCGAAGCTTTCACCCTCTATTCCGAAGATGATTATCTCTGAAGGCTTGGCGCCGAGTGACTCTAGGAGCCGGATTACCTCCGGCAGAGTCATGGTATGCGTGGACCGCCAAGGAGATTTGTCCGAGAGTAACGTCACGGAGTTGAGTCTGTGGATTCTTCCAGGTTCAGAGATTCTCTCCATCGCATCCACGACGATCAGAGTGTCTATGTCGCTTGAGACATGGTTTAGTATCTCGACAGGTGCTTGGGCCCTGACGACCTCCACGCCCGGCTCAGGCTCTAAGAGGTCCGCAACCCTGTGCGCTGCTCCGTCGTCCCTCCGGAACCTATTCCCGACGCAGACTATCTTGACTCTACCCTGTCCACTACTCCTCCCCAATCTCTAGCCGGAGGAAGTGTGTGGCACATGATATACATGGGTCATAGTTTCTTATCGCCTGCTCGAATCTCCAGACCGCCTGTTTATGGGGGAGCTTGATGACGGAGGGGGCGAGCATCTTCAGGTCCTCCTCAATCATTTTCTGGTTCTGCGAGGTGGGTGGGACTATCTTCGCCGATAGGATGCGGCCCTCGGCGTCGACGTCGTACCTGTGGTATAATATGCCTCTGGGTGCCTCTGTGCAGCCGAAGCCTCTGCCTGCCTTGACGGCGAAGTCTACTCTGGGTTTGGACGGCTCTGAATAGTTCTCTATTATTCTTAGCGCCTCCTCGAAGGCGTAGAGTGTCTCGGCCACGCGGGCTATTATGCTCTTGAAGGGGTTTCTGCAGGGCGTCCTGAAGCCTATTCTTTTGAGGGCGCCCTTGGTTCTGTCGTGGAGCTTGTCAAAGTTTAGGTTGATTCTTGAGAGTGGTCCCACCATATACGGTCCTCTTCCTATTATTATTGAGTGGAGGGCGTTTGAGTGCGGCACATGCTCCTCGGCGAAGTGGTCTTCATACTGTTCAACGGCTATGTCGAGGCCCTTGTTTGAGACGATTCTACCCTCGTTAAATGGATACTCCTCGGGGTGCCTCAGGGCTACGAACTCGTAGTCTTGCTCAAAGTCCGGGAACTCTAGCTCTCCAACCCAATCGAGGAGCTCGGCGGTCAGCTTCAAGCCTTCAACCAGTCTCTCCCGCATGCCTACCAGCTGGCTCTTAGACGGTATTCCGTAAAATCCTCCGACGCACACAGATACGGGGTGAACCTCCCTACCCCCCATGAGGGCCACCAAGTCGTTCCCGGTCTTCTTAACCTTTAGAGCACGCTTCACTATGTCCGGGTGGTCCTTGGCCATTCTCAGGGCGTCCTCATATCCGAGGAAGTCTGGCGCGTGTAGGAGGAAGGCGTGGAGAATGTGGCTCTCAATCCACTCTCCGCAGTAGATTAATCTTCTCAACAGCCTTATCTGCGGGTCGATTTCGACTCCGAAGGCCTTCTCTAACGCGTGGACAGAGCTCATCTGATAAGCGACAGGGCAGATACCGCAGATCCTGGCGGTTATGTCTGGGACATCATAATACATGCGGCCGACTAAGAAGGCCTCGAAGAGCCTGGGAGGCTCGAAGACCTTGAACTTGGCGTCTACAACTTTGCCGCCTCTGAGCTTGATGTATAGTGCGCCCTCGCCCTCAACCCTTGCCAGATAGTCCACCCGATACTCCTTCTCTCTAGCCGTCATGCCTTGACCTCCACCTCACGGAACCCAGGCGCCCAAGCGTTAAAGAGCCTAAAAGCCAGCACAGTCTCCTCCCTGCTCTTACCCAGCTCCAAGAACCGCTTCGCAAGAGATTCGGAGTTGAGCATCTCTTTAGGCCCGTAGCAGCCGTAGCAGCCCCTCCCATAGGCTGGACAGATGGCGCCGCAGCCCGCTTGAGTCACGGGCCCAAGGCAGGGAATCCCTTTCGAGACCATCAAACACACCGTCCCCCTCAGCTTACATTCGACGCAGACGCTGTGGTTCGGTATGTTCGGGGCTCTTCCCGCCAAGAACGCTGCCAAGACCTCGAGTAGCTGATGCTTGTTTATGGGGCAGCCACGGAGCTCAAAATCCACACGTACATGGTCGGCGATAGGAGTTGACTTGTCGAGTGTCTCGATATACTCGGGTCTTGCATAGACGTATCTCATGAACTCAGCGGAGCCCTTCCAGTTTCTGAGAGCCTGGATGCCGCCGGCAGTCGCGCAGGCACCTATGGTGATCAGGAACCTGCAATTCTTCCTGATCTCCTTGATAAGCTCGGCATCATGAGGCGTCGTTATGCTCCCCTCGACAAGGCCGATGTCGTAAGGCCCCTTGACTACGGCCCTGCTAGCCTCTAGGAAGTAGGCGATCTCAAACCTCTCACTTATTGAGAGGAGCTCCTCTTCAAGATCTAATATGCTCAGCTGGCATCCGTCGCAGGACGCAAACTTATAGACCGCTATTTTCGGCCTCGCTCTGGGCATCACAGCTCCCTCCTCCCAAAGAATTTTGAGACTTCCGCAAAGCTGAAGACAGGCCCATCCTTACAGACGAAGTGTGGGCCTAATTGGCAGTGGCCGCATAGACCTACTCCGCACTTCATATTCCTCTCCATAGAGATGAAGATTCTCTCGTCTGGCAGGCCCTGATTCTTTAACTCTTGGATGGTGAATTTCATCATAATCTCTGGCCCGCAGACATAGGAGTACGTGTTTGCCGGGTCAAGCTTCAGGTATCTAAAGAGCGTGGTCACAACGCCTATGTATCCCCGCCACTTCTCATCACCTTTATCCACTGTTACGAGTACCTGTGAGTCGAGCCGTCCTCTCCAGAGCCCAAGCTCCCTCTTGTAGAGGAGGTCGTCGGGAGTCCTCGCGCCATAGAGCAGGTAGAATTTCCCATATTTCTCCCTGTTTTTCAAGATGTATTGAATCGCCGGGCGGAGCGGCGCTAGCCCAATACCGCCTCCAACTATAATAACATCCTTGCCCTCAGCCTCCTCGAGCGGCCACCCCCTCCCGAAGGGGCCTCTAAACCCTATTACTGAGTCGATGCCAGCAGAGGCCAGGGCCTTAGTGACAGGCCCTACAGCTCTCACAGTGTGGTCAACGACCTTGCCGTTATACAGGTCTCCGCTGATGGAGATGGGGACTTCTCCAACTCCGTAGGCGTAAAGCATGCAGAACTGGCCAGGCTTAAAGGGAGGTATCTCCCCCTCCTTTGGCTTAAGCCTGAGAGTGTATGTGTCGGGTGTCTCCTTGGTCTTCTTAACTACTCGAAGCCAGTTTATCTTATAGGTCTCGAGAGCGTCTACGACCGGGACACTCACTGCCGTGATCACTCCTTCTCACCCCTTCCTATCTCTCCGTAAATATCGACAAGCCTCATCCTGGCAGCTCTCAGCCTGTCGGCCACAATACCCACTATTTTTTTGTAGATCTCGAAGCCGAAGGCCTTGTCCGACTCCATCATACGGATTAGCTTCTCACTATCGATAGAGATTGTTAGGGTGTTCTCCACGGCCGTTGCGCCTGAGGTTTTCCTGAACGGTTCTAGTATTGAGGACCAGCCGAGAACCTCCCCTGCTCCGATCGTCTCGAACCTGAACTCACCCTTCGTCGGGACATGGAAGTGCAGTGCCACAAGCCCATAGACTACGAGGTATAGCCGCTTATGTATCTCACCCTCTTCAAAGATCTTCTGACCAACCCTGAACCGAGCCAGTGTGGAGATTGAGGCCAGATCCTTTACCCTCTCATCCGCTAGTCCCCTTGTGAATGGGTGGTCTTTGAGAAGCGTGAGGAGCTCTACTTGCTGCTCGCTCATGTCGCGCTCACCTCCTGAGCTCTCCTAATATTTGCGGCCTCCTCCGTGATATCTATCCCGACTGGGCACCAGGTAATGCACCTGCCACAGCCGACACAGCCCATAACTCCGAACTGGTCGACCCATGTCGCCAGCTTATGTGTGAACCACTGGCGATACCTGCTCATCCTGCTGGACCTAATTGACCCGCCATGAATATATGAGAAGTCCACATTGAAGCAAGAGTCCCACCTCCTCCACCTCTCAGCCACCTTTCCCTCGAGATCCGTGACCTCCTCGACGTTGGTGCAGAAGCAGGTTGGGCAGACAAGGGTGCAGTTGGCGCAGGCGAGGCATCTGTTGGCTACCTCTGTAAAGACCGGGCTCTCGAGGCTACCGTATATCTCCTCCTTGAGGCCGTTTACGTCAAGCTTCTTCTTGAAGAGCGTGAGGCTCCTCTTCATGACGCTCGAGGCCGCCGAGACCTCATCATCCGTAGCCCTTCTCGCGCCTATTTTCTCAAGGACCCTTTCCCCCTCAGTTGTCCGAGCCCCCGCAACAAAGTAGTGAACACCATCTCCCAGAACCTCTGTGAGAGCGATATCGTAGCCCGACCGCGCCTCGGGCCCAGTGCCCATGGAGGCGCAGAAGCAGTTTTCACCAGGCTCGGCGCAGTTTACCGCAACTATGAACAGGTTCTTTCTCCGCTCAGAGTATACCGGGTCTCTGTAGGGGCCGCGCATCAAGACTCTGTCTAAGACCTCTATCGCGGCTAGCTCGCATCCACGCACAGCGAGGAAGGCCATCTTACCATTCCAGTCGTTGTGGACTGTGACCTCGCCTCTACTCGTGACGGTGAGGAGCTTCACTCGTGGAGGGTAGAGGAACCTTTTCCACGAATAGGGCCCCACGACGTAGCCGAAGAAGGCGCCGTCTCCCCTCTCCTCAAGCCTATACTGCCCTGGCCCCTGCCTATCTCTCAACCCTACGGGAAGCTGAGAGGCTGACTCCAACTCGTCATAGACTATCGCGCCATCCCTCACAACAGGCCCATACACTGCGTATCCATCATCCCTCAAAGCCCTAATAAGCTCATTAATAAGCGAGGGTTGAAGGAGATAATATTTTGAGACTTCCTGCGACGTCTCCTCTCCCCTCGAATTGCTATAGTTATCCACCAATATAAAAATATAGGATAAAATTTTGCGCTTATAAATTCAATACTATCTAAATATGTAAAAATTTAGGCGGAAAAGATTACTCAACTTTGAAGCCCGCATTCATTAGAGCCGACCTCAGCGAGGCCGCGAACCTCGTGTTTAACAGCTCGTTCCTACTCAACCTACCCGCGTCCGAGAAGATGGCGGGGTCAAAGGGTATTCGGCCGAGGAATTTCACCCCAGTCTCTCGGGCTAGGGTCTCTGAGAGGCTGTCAGCCTGACCTATAGCCATATTCTCTACCAGTCCAAGGATCGGCATCGACATGGAGGCAAGTATCTCGACCACCTTTGCCGCGACGGCGATGGAGAGTTTAGTCGGCGTGGTAACCACTATGGCGCCCCCACTCTGCCTCGCATATTTTGAGACTGTGAGGAGCTCGTCTCCTGTCCCTGGAGGAAGGTCGACGACAAGGTAGTCAAGGCTCCCAAAAGCCGTGAGCGCCAAGACCTCCTTGACAACCTCCTCCTTTGACTCGCCTCTGAGAGGCAGGGGCCTGCCTTTGGCGAGGAGGTCGAGGGACATTACTTCCAGACAGTCCACAGTTGGAGGCGTCAGCCCTTCCTCAGACTCGACTGGCGCGCCGCCTACTCCGAGGATAATCGATGCTGATGGCCCGTGAAGGTCCAAGTCCAGGAGCCCCACTTTGCTTGAAGATGTTGAGAGGATGAGGGCGGCTGTTGCCGCTATCAAGCTCTTGCCCACACCTCCTTTCCCACCAGTGATTATGACTGTATAGGAGATTAGCCTCATTCGTCTTTCAATGAGCGACTCGCGATAGTCCAGCGTGGTGGGACTACTGCTCCAAGATCGAGACATCCCTCACACTCACACCTCTCCCCGACACAATCCTCAGGTCCAAGCTTCCACACCGCTTACAGGACGTGTAGGACGCCAGCAGGTCAGGTATGAAGTGTATCATCTCCTTCTCCTCCTCGCTAAGCCCTGAGACCGCCTCCCTAAAAGACATGGAGAAGCCGCAGGAGCCGCAGCCCACACTCGCCGGCTCCACCTCCATCCTGAAGCCAGCTCCACGGAGCTCGCTCGCCTCGAGAAGCCTAGTCAAGGCCTCATTCAGCAGCTCCATATTCAACATGCTCAGCTCCCCGACCACAACCCTGAAATCCCTGATACGCCTCCCAGAACCCGACACAGCTTTTAGAAGGGAGTCGATAACCCCCCTCGCAATCACATACTCATGCATGAGCCTCAAACCTACAGGCGCCTTCCCAGCCCATAACCCTATCACCCTCAATCCGGGCCCGGTGGGACTCGAACCCACGATCTGCGGCTTAGGAGGCCGCCGCCTTATCCTTCTAGGCCACGGGCCCATTAACAAGTCTTCTGACGAGATTCAAAAACCTTGCTTAAAGCATATCTCTGGATTGGCGGGAAATTTAGAAGCGAGAAGATGGAGGTATACTTGTTATAAAGCGGGGATGGGTAGCCTTGATGCTTTCTCGGATCAATTATCTTTCAAGACAAAACTACCTATGGGGGTGCTATTAAGTTATTTCGAGGCTGGCTTGGCAAGCCGGAGATATTCAATATAGGGAGAGATTAGTTAAATAAGATGATTCATATGAGTTGATTCCCACAATAGGGACAATTTTTGATGTCGCCTGGAAAATTGGACAAATTTCGGCCACATTTAGGACAGATTCTAGTTAATACTGGTTGTTGTAAGGTTTTGTTTTCTTTCCTATGTGCGAGTGATACTGCCCCCCACACTATTAAAGCTAATCCAAAAGCAAATGGTAATGCCCCTAGAATAGGACCGATGAGAGGTATTAAGAAGAGAAGTATTCCAATAATTGTGAAAAACACTCCTATACCCAGCCGAAGTGTCGGAAATTTAACGACTAGATATATTGCAACAATAGTGATAATAAGCAAAATTAGCCATTCAACTCCCTGAATTGCCATTAACCTGTCCATTCCATTTATTCAAAACTCGTATAAATAGTTTTTAACACTCGCTATGGGACTGTTATTGATTTGGCTAGGTTTCGGGGCTTGTCTGGGTCGTGCCCCTTGGCGAGGGCTGTGTAGTATGCGAGTAGCTGGAAGGGAATGGTATAGGTTGTGGGTGAGAGGAGTGGGTGGATTTTCGGCATCTCTACGTAGTAGTCGGCAAGCTGTTTTAGCTCTTGGTCTGAGGCGTCTCCCACGACGACTGTGTAGGCGCCTCTGGCCTTCATCTCCATTATGTTGCCTATGTTTAGTTTCCGGTACTCGTCCGGCGGCGCCACGAATATGACTGGGACGCCCTCTTCAATCACGCTTATGGGGCCGTGCTTGCTCTCGCCCGCCGGATAGGTTATGCATGGAATGTAGGAGAGCTCCATGAGCTTGAGTCGGCCCTCCAGTGCCGTGCTGCAGGACACTCCGCGGCCGAGAATGAAGACTACTCTGCTCTCGGCAATCCTCTCAGCCAGACGCATCACAGGCTCATTAACCATAGCAAGGGCCTCGGCTACGGCCTGTGGGACCCTCTCAAGCCAAGAGTTGAACTCGTCAATCTCATACTGAGCTATCTTCCCCCTAAGCCTAGCGAGGCGGAGGGCTATCTTGGCCAGAACGAGTACCTGCGAGGTGAAGGTCTTGGTCGCAGCCACCCCTATCTCCGGCCCCGCGTTCTGGAGGACATAGGCTCTCGAAACCCTCGTTAAAGTGGAGCCGACGGTGTTGGTGATTCCGAGTATCGTGCAGGCCCGCATTCGCGCATATTCTAGCGCGCTGAGCACGTCGGCGGTCTCGCCAGACTGGCTTACAGCCAGGATGACTGTGTCGACCCCTATGGATGCTCCGTAGTTGGGTATGAACTCGGATGCTATGACTGGTAGTGTGGGGAGCCGCGCAACCTGTGAGAAGAGGTATGAGCCTGCAACGCAGGCGTTATAGGAGGTCCCCGCGCTCAGGAGGAACACTGTGCGCCCCCTGTCAAGGAGCTCTGCGAGAAGGTCCACATACTCGATCTGAAGTCTAAGTGAGTTCCGAAGGGTCTCGGGCTGCTCGAATATCTCTTTGAGCATGAAGTGTGGGTATCCTTGCTTCTCAGCCATCTCGACGGCGAGGTCGACTATCTTGACCTGTCTCTCAATAGCCTCGCCCGTATCTATCCGCAGGATTCTGTAGCAGCTGCCAGTCAGAACCGCCATGTCTCCATCATGTAGGAAGACCATCTCCTTGGTCATGTCAAGGAGCGCGGTGATATCCGAGGCAAGCATGTTAAAGCCCCTCCCAACCCCGATGATTAGCGGGGCCTCCCTTCTAGCGGCAAGGATTTTTTCAGGACTAAGAGAGGAGACTAGCGCTACTGCGTAGGACCCCTCAAGCCTCTGGAGGGCCCTTCTGAAGGCCTGCTCAAGCTGCTCACCCCTCCTCAAATACTCCTCAACCAGATGCGCGATGACCTCGCTGTCAGTCCTAGATGCTAGGACGTGGTCGAGGTCTATGAGCTCCTTCTTTAGGGCTAGGTAGTTTTCGATCACGCCATTGTGAACCATGGCGTTCCTTCCACCGCAGTCGGTGTGGGGGTGTGCATTCAAAGCCGTGGGAGCTCCGTGGGTGGCCCATCTCGTGTGGGCTATCCCAACGGTGCCGGGCATGGAATCCAGCTTAAGCCTCGCATTTATCTCATCGACCCTTCCAGCATCCTTACTGACCACGACCTCTCCCGCGTGGAGGGTGGCAACTCCGGCCGAGTCGTATCCCCGGTACTCAAGCCTCTTTAAAGCCCTCAACAATATGGGTGCAGCGCTCTCCGTGCCTGCATAGCCCACGATGCCACACATTTGGTCGTAGGATAAGATCCCCGCATTTAAGCGCAATTATTTCAGAAGAGTAGACACCGGCCTCTCTAGGTATTGGAGAGGCTGGGCAGATGTAGATTTAAATGTCCCCCTTGGCTTGGTGCTGGTTGGTGTTCTCCCTGATGGTTAGGCTGAAGCCGCAGCTTTTTGTGAGGCTGGCTGTCAAGGTGCTCGGCGTAATAGGCCTCGTCATCTCGGTTCAGATGATACAGGCGCTCTTCTCCCTCGAGATGGGCGCGATGACCGTCTTCCCATACGTAGCCATAGTAGCTTTCGCCGCCCTCTTGGTAGCCAGCATCCTCGCAATCCTTGCCTGAGCCATAGGTTGAGACGGTGCGCCCTCAAGAATATCTGCTTGCATGTATATCGTGCGGCGAGACCTATCTCTACAACGAGATATTATACAGGTGTCGGGGATGTGGCGATCTCTTAGAAGCGAGGATTGAGGGCGGAGAGGCTTTCAGGTTGGACAGCCTCCAAGGCCGTGTACACAGCATTTGGCGGTATAGGGAGCTGCTACCTGGCTTTTTCACCAGGATAGTTAGCCTAGGGGAGGGGTATACTAGGCTTGTCAGGGCTGAGAGGCTCGCGGAGTTGATTGGCGTTCGGGAGCTGTATGTCAAGCTGGAGGGGCTTAACCCTACGGGGAGCTTCAAGGACCGCGGCATGAGCGTGGGCGTCTCGATGGCCTGCACGCTAGGGGCTAAGAGCGTGGTCTGCGCCTCTACCGGCAACACCTCAGCCTCCCTAGCCGCCTACGCAGCTAGGGCAGGCCTTGAGTGCAGGGTCTACGTGCCTGAGGGAAAGATAGCTCTGGGGAAGCTCTTCCAAGCGAGGATGTTTGGGGCCAGAATCCACCAAGTAGCGGGAAGCTTTGACGACGCCTTAAGGATGGTGATGGAGAGGAGTGGCGGCGAGGCCTATATCTTAAACTCGGTGAACCCTTGGAGGATTGAGGGTCAGAAGACAGCGGCCTTCGAGCTCTGGGAGCAGATGGATGGGGAGACCGGCTATGTGGTCATTCTCCCGGTGGGCAACTCTGGAAACATTTCCGCCTACTGGAAAGGATTCCGCGAACTCCTCGACCACGGACTCGTCGACTCGACACCTAGGCTGGTGGGCGTACAGGCTACAGGCGCCTCACCCATCGTCGAGATGCTGAGCAGGGGCTTGGACAGGCTCCCCGACTGGCCGAACCCAGAGACAATAGCAACCGCCATCAGGATAGGCAGGCCGGTAAACTGGAAAAAGGGGGTCCGCGCCATCAAGGAGTCGGGTGGAACCGCGGTCAGGGTAAGCGACGAGGAGATCCTCCAAGCCCTAAGACTCCTGGCAACGACAGAGGGCATAGCGACCGAGCCCGCGGGCGCCGCACCAATCGCCGGGGTGAAGAGGCTGGTGGACGAGGGCTGGCTGGGCAGAGACGACAAAGTGATCTGCATAGCCACGGGAAACATGCTTAAAGACACAAGCGAGATGCTCGTAGCATGGAACCAACCTCGGAGAGACCTCTAGCCCTACGCCCCAAGGCCCAGACTCAGAGCCCATTGAACCTACATATATGGCCTGCTCCGCGAGGATTTGGTGAGGATGGGCCGGTAGATCAGCGGTAGATCGCCCGCCTCGCACGCGGGAGGCCCCGGGTTCGAATCCCGGCCGGTCCATAGAGAGTTGGGTCCGGAGGGTTTTCATCGGCTTGGATTCTTTCTGCTTGATTCGTCTTTAATTTTTAAATACTGGGCTGGTCTGAGCCATTGTTTGGGAGGACTTATTGCCAGGGATGGAGAGAAGTTTGAGAGGTTTAGTGAGTGGTTCGATAACGTCCTTTTGACGGCCAGGATAGCTGACTCTAGGTATCCTGTTAAGGGGTTTCTTGTCTATCTTGAGAGCGGCTGGTTCGTCATTGAGAGGGTGAGGAGGAGGCTGGAGTATCTGCTGGAGGAGGACGGCCATCTGCCGATGTATTTCCCGCTGGTCGCGACTCTTGAGAACTTTTCGCGTGAGGCTGAGCACATCAAGGGCTTTATGGGCGAGGTCTTCGCTGTAGGTAAGCTCAGGGTTGGCGGGGGTGAAGAGCAGCAGGAGGCCCCCCTGATACTTAGGCCGACCTCCGAGACCATCATGTACCCCATGTTCGCCCTATGGATCTCGAGCCATGCAGACCTGCCTCTAAAGATTCACCAGAGCTGCTCAGTCTATAGGTATGAGACAAAGGCTACTAGGGCCCTCTACAGGGTGAGAGAAATACCCTGGAACGAGGCGCACACAGCCCACGCATCGCAGGAGGAGGCTGAGGAGCAGGTCAGGAGGGCTGTCCAGATATACAGAAGAGTTCTAGACGAGCTGGGTCTGGCTTATTTGACTCTTAGGAGGCCGGACTTCGACAAGTTTGCAGGTGCAGAGTATTCCATAGCCTTTGACGCCTGGAACCCGGATGGAAAGGTGAACCAGGTCGCGACGGTGCATAACCTAGGAACAAACTTTTCGAGAGTTTTCAACGTTGAGTTCGAGAAAAAGGAGGGCGGAAAGGCCCATACTTGGCAGCTCTGCTACGGCTTCGGATACAGCAGGGTGCTGGCCGCAATAATAGCGCAGCATGGAGACGACTTAGGCCCGATATTTCCACCCACCGTCGCGCCCATCCAAGTCGTCATAGTCCCGATACCCTACAAGGGGAGGGAGCAGGAGGTGCGGAGCTATGCTCAGGAAATTTACTCAACCTTGAGAGAGAGCTTTAGGACGAGGCTCGACGACCGCGAAGACGTCACGCCTGGGGAGAAATACTATTACTGGGAGAGGAGGGGCGTTCCGCTCAGAGTTGAGGCGGGGCCGCGGGAGGCGCAGAGTGGGTCTGTCATGCTGGTGAGGAGGGATACGGGGGAGAGGCGGAGCGTGCCCTTGACAGGCTTGAAGGAGTCGGTGGAAAACGTCTTGGCAGAGATTGAGCGGAGTTTGGCTGAGCGTGCACGTAGAAAGCTTGAGGAGCTGGTGGTTGAGGTGGAGACGGTGGAGAAGGGGGCAGGAATGATTGAGGAGGGTAAGATCTGCAAGGTGAGCTGGTGCGGCTCAGAGAGCTGCGCCCTCTCGCTCAAGAGCCTGATGGGCGCCGAGGTTCGCGGCTATAGATACGACATGGATGAGAGGAGCGAGAGGCCCTGCCTGGTGTGCGGCTCTAGGGGGAGAACATATCTCTACGTCTCGAGGGCCTACTAGATTCCAGCCCTCCTTAAGTAGCCTCCGACTGGCTGACCTCTATGAGACCCCTCTCCTCGAGCTTTCGGAGAGCCACCTCCACCTCGCCCTCAGGTATGCCAAGGGCGCGGGCGCAGGCCTCGACCTCGAGGACGGACCCCTCTGGAAGCGAGGAGATGTAGTTGTAAACCATCTTCTCCCTCGGCGAAAGGGTTGGAATATCGGGGAAGCTCTCAGCAACTTTCTGAGCTATGATTGTCCTGGCCTCATCAAGTATTCTTACGGCCTCGTCTGAGAGCTCCTCAGGCCTCTCCTCCAAAGCGGGGACGTTGGCAACCATGCCAGAGCCGGCGATCAGGCTATCTATCGCGTCTGTGAGGCTGCCGAGGCTCTCGGCGGCCTCCGGGACGATGTTCACTATCTCGCTTCTAACCCTCTCCAAGAGCCCCTTCAAGACAGGAGCAAGCCCGATAATCTCTCTAAGCTCCAGCAGACTCTCCATCCTAACCCTGACCTGCTCAAGTACGATAAGAGACTGCAAGACAATCCGCGCTATCCTCCTCAACTCGGCTATCTCGCTGGCATAGATGGCGGCGTAACCCTCGTCCCCCGCCTGAAGCGCCTGAATGCATCTCTCAAAATACTCCTTACCTCTTGCCTCCATTCCAGCGTATTTGTTCTTGAGGCGGTTGATCTGGCCGTTTAGGACAAGTAATGCGGATGAGAGCTTAGAGCTATAAGAGTCGGGGCTGTGCCTCTCCACTCTATGGCCACGGCGAATTGACCTCACGAATTCCACGAGCCTAGCCATTCTAACCGTGGGCCCACCCCTTGCATTCGTAGATAAATAATAGACACTCTTCATGCTCGAGGCCTTTAAAGCGTATTACCTCGACTCTCCCATGGAATTCCCCGAATTATGGTGCTTGAAGGTGAACAGATATATACGGGCTTATGTATGTTGAAGTCGTGTCAGGCTCGAGAAGGCGCCGAAGAGAAGCACCGATGCCAGCCACAGGCGCGGGTCTCCTCAGGTTCTTTGAGGAGGAGACTAAAGGGATAAAGCTAAGACCCCAGATAGTGGTATTGGCTGGAGCTCTCCTGATAGCGCTCGTCCTATTGGCCAGAGGCTTCTTCCCCATATAGACGGGATTAACTGAAGGTGGGCGGCCAAAAAATAAAAGCGTCTTATTGAAGCGAGTCAGCTTCTATTATGCGGTTGTTTCTGTCGGCTGGGCTGGTGGAGCCCCAGCGGGAGCTGGCTTCTTACGCACAGCCTTCTTCGCGCGCGCCTTCTTTGCACCTTTCTTACCTTTCTTCGCCGATCTCTTAGCCTTTTTTGCTGGCATACCTACACGCAAAATATAGTAAGACAACGAATAATATAAGAATTTTCCTCCCGGGTGTGGTGGTGCTGAGAGGAGAAGGGTTTATACTATCTGCCGCCATCATGAATTTCCGGTGTTCTCTGTAGTCGTCCTCGCGGCGGGCGGTTCTAGGAGGATGGGGTTCCATAAGCTGCTGAAGCACCTGTGGGGGAGGCCGCTCATATCTTGGAGCGTGGAGTCGGCTGTGGCGTCTGGGTGCGACGAGGTCGTTGTAGTTGTTGGAAACGAGGCTGAGAGGGTCGTCGAGACCCTGCCCGAGGGCGTCAAATACGTGGTTAATGAGGATTGGGCTGAGGGTGTGGCCTCCAGCATTAGGAGAGGAGTCGAATCCTTATCACCATGCTCCGAGGCCGTGGTTGTAATGGTTGCAGACCAGCCTCTTACAGCTCCTGTGATACCATCACTCTTGGCACGACTTGTGCTTCAAGGTAAGTATCTGCTGGCCTTCGCCTCGGTGGAGGGCGACCCGAGAAGCCCCGGCGCCTTCCACAGAAGCCTTTTCCAAGAGTTACTTAAGCTGGAGGGAGATAAGGGGGCTAAAAGCCTCTACGCACCCTACCGAGACAGGGCGGCCCTACTGGAGGTTCCGGAGGAGATGCTCGTGGACGTGGACACTCCTGAAGAGCTGGAGAATCTTTCGAGGAGAGGTCCTCCCAGCTGGATGAAAGGAATTGCTTAATTCTCCGGCCGCCTCTGACGTGGTAGGTGCTGCGGGTTGGGTAGGCTAGACGGGCTGACGGCTCTGGTCACTGGGTCCAGCAGAGGCATCGGGAAAGGAATAGCCGTAGAGTTTGCGAGGGAGGGCGCCCGTGTCGCAGTCCACGCCTCGAGAAAGGACGGGCTTGGCGAGGTCTCTCAGATACTTCAAGGGCTGGGGGCAGACTTCATAATGCTGGCCTATGATCTCTCGGACCCTGAGTCATGTAGGCAGCTGGTCGAGGAGGCTCTTGAGCGGATGGGCAGGGTCGACATATTGGTCAACAACGCGGGGGTGAACATCGCGAAGCCCGCCTCGGAGCTGACGCTCGCCGAGTGGGACTGGGTTTTAACCGTAAATCTCAAAGCCCCCTTCCTCTGCTCCAAATACGCGGCCGCGCATATGGCCAAGAACCACTGGGGGAGAATCATCAACATCGCATCCGTCACCTCGTTCATGAGCATCAGTGGAAGGACGGCTTACGCCTCGTCAAAGTCAGGAATAATGGGGCTCACGAGGACTTTAGCACTCGAGCTGGCGCCCCACGGTATAACAGTCAACGCGATAGCACCCGGGTTCATTGCGACGGACATGGTCAGGAAGAGGATCGAGGAAGGGGCGCTTAACCTTGAGAGGCTTTTACAGCGCATCCCGCTTGGAAGGCTGGGCTCCCCCGAGGAGGTGGGCAGGCTCGCCGCCTTCTTAGCAAGCCCCGACGCATCATATATCACCGGCCAGATCTTCGTAATTGACGGCGGCTTCCTCGCGAACGCTACACCCTAGCCTGTTTGCGTGTGGCAACGTTTTTAAGAGGGGGATGCATGACCATCTTAGATGGAGAGAAAAGGTAAGAGGTCCGCTTCGGCAAAGAGTAAGAGCCGGGCTAGGTTCTCCTACATTATAGCCTTCCTCCCTGCGGCGGTCTTCGTGGGCCTCATAGTATTCCTGCTCCTACAGCCCCCGACAGCGCCGCCCCCGGTCTCAACATTAACACAGGTTACGAACAGAGGCGCCGCCCCCGACTTTACATTAAATAAGCTGACAGCTGAGGGTCTCTCCGAAGAAAAATTTACCCTCTCATCCACCAGGGGTAAAGTTGTATTCTTGGACTTTTCGTGGTGGAGGTGCCCGCACTGCAACAATATGGAGCCCGTTATTAAGGAGCTCTACTCGGAGTTCAGCGGCAGGGGTGTGGAGTTTGTGACAATAATGATAGATGATAGACAGAGTAGTATAGCTGATAACGCGGGTTTTGTAGCGCGCAACCAAATACCCTGGACAGTTGTCTGGGATGAAGGGGGCCGCGTCTCCTCGCTGTACGGCGTAAAGGGCACACCCACCTACATCGTAATCGACGAGTCAGGAAATATCGTGAGAGTCGTTTCAGGTGAACAGCCTAAGCAGTTCCTTGCAAGCATCCTAAACTCTGCTTTAGGGTGAGGAGAGAAGTCATGCCGCGGGTGGGGGGGCCTAAGGCGGCCTACATAGCCTCAGCTTTTTTCTCAGCGGCGGGGCTACCTCTCTCGGCCTACCTTATATCTCCTCCCGGCATACCGCAGTTCTGCGAAATAGGCAACATCTTTTCCTGCGAAGCTGTAATCCAGAGCGAGTATTCAAGGATCTTCGGCATCCCTGTGGCAGCCTTAGGCGCCGGATGGTTTGGAGTTGCGCTATTCCTGTCGGTCCTGGCGATTAAAAAGGAGAGGGGCGGATACTATCTGTTGGGGTGGTCGGCTCTCGGCGTGATCGGGGCACTAGCCCTGCTCTATCTCGAGGTTTTCCAGATCGGAAGCATATGCTTGTTATGCACGATGGCACATGCGCTAGGCGCGGCGGTATTCGCCTCAGCATTCCTCGCTCGTATCTGGTCTCAGCCACCCATAACCTCAGGATAGAAATAGAATGTGTTCCCCACGTCCTTGACCACTTCACCTATCACGGCTTCCTCGCTCAACACTCTTCCCTTCCCCACGATCTTGAAGAAGTAGCCAGACACCCCCACCTCCCGGGATACCTTCTCAACAATCTTTCCTACACGCTCGTCAAAAGCAACCTCCAGTCTTAGCCTCCGGGACGGCCCTATTAGCGGGACTACCTCAATCTCCATGGAGCCTTTCAGGGAACCGTCCGTAACCCCCTGTATTTAATCAGAATAGGGTGAAAAAGGGATACAGAGGTCCCCCGTATATAATAAGGCAATATCAGGCGACTATCCGGGAGGCCTGAGAAAACTCTATTATAAGTCTAGGAGGCGCATAACTGTGAGCAAGTGCCGTGACTGTGGAGCTGGACGAGCTTGACAGGAAGATCATCGCGCTTATGAGGCTTGACGCGAGGCGTAGCTACCAGTCTATAGGAAAGGAGCTGGGAATCTCTGAAGGAACCGTTAGGAGGAGGGTCAAGCGACTAGTAGAGGCCGGAGTCATAAAGAGGTTCACAATAGAGGTTGAGAGGCCTCAGCAGGTTCATGCGATCTCGATGATCTCCGTGGACCCCTCGGTGCCGACACCCGTTGTTGCAGAGAAGCTTGTGAGGCTCGAAGGAGTTGAGAAGGTCTACGAGATTACGGGACAGTATGACGCTTTTGCGGTAATTTTGTTGAACAGCATGACTGAACTTAACAGGTGTATCGAGGAGATCAGGAAGACTGAGGGTGTGAGGGACACGAACACCGCCATTGTGCTCCGGGTCGTCAGACCCTCCCAGACATAAGCCTCAACAGCGTTTCAACCGCCTCCTTCGGAGTAGACGCCTTATGTATCAGCACCATCCGCCTCTCGTCCAAATATTTCCCGGCATATTCGTCGGCCACTCCCCCTGAGCCTGCAAGTGAGACGATGGCCTTCTTCTCCAGATAGGCCGCCGCCACCTCTATCAGTGTTCCAGCGCCGCCTCCCACAACTATCACCCCGTCAGCCGACCAGACATTGACCATGTTACGCATGTGGCTTAGCCCAGTAGCAATCTTGACCACGCTGTAAGGGTTAGCCTCTGACGTGTTCTTCTGAGGAAGAATGGAGACCGTTATCCCCCCGTTCTCATACGCCCCCCGAGAGGCAGCCTCCATAACGCCTCCAAGACCCCCTGTCAACAGGATGCACCCACTCCGCGCAATCTCCGCACCCACCTCATAGGCCAAAGCACGGGCCACCTCCGTGCATGAATCCTCATTATAACCCACAATCAGGACCTGATACTGCACTCTCATCTCAGACCCCTCTTCAACTTCGAAGAGAGAGTAAGCCAGCTCAAAAGCCTAGCCGCCACAGTTATACGTCTTGAAAAGGCCCCACACAGAGCGAGGCTATTCTCTGGGCTAGGCATTGAGGAAGAAGGATCTTATAAGCCCTCTGTCCGAGGGGTCTCTTGTGCTAATGGGCAGTTATTCTTCTTGGTTTTTAGATGTCGAAGTAGAGGTAGAACTCGTATGGGTGTGGGCGCGCGGAGACCTGTGTGTACTCTCTCATCCCGTTTTCCACTATTGCACCTATTAGCTCGGCTGAGAAGATGGGTTTGAGGAACTCGCGGTCTGACTCAAGCTCCTCTATGGCCTCTTTGAGGCTTCCCGGTAGCTGTTTAATCCCCAGCTGCCTCCTCTTCTCGGGCGTGAGCTTGTAGATGTCCTCGTCCACCGGGTCCCCTATATCTATCTTCTTCTTGAGTCCGTCGAGCCCAGCAGCCATCATCGCGGCGAAGCAGAGGTAGGGGTTACATGATGGGTCTGGGGTCCTGAACTCTATTCTCTTCTTCGAGGCAGCAGATCGGCCCCTGTGATATACCGGTATCCTAATGTTGGCGGACCTGTTGCTTCTGCTCCAAGCGATGAAGACCGGGGCCTCGTAGCCGGGCACAAGCCTCCTGTAGCTATTGGTGGTTGGCGCAACTATTGCGCAAAGAGCCCTGCTGTGCTCCATGAGTCCGCCGGCAAAATATCTGCCAAGTTGGCTCAGCTCTGCATACTCGTCGTTCTCGTCGTAGAAGAGGTTTTCGTGGCCGTCCAGTTGAAGGACCGCGTGGCCGGGGTTCGACCCGGCTTTCCCGCTGCTTCTCCAGAGGCTGACATGCGTGTGCATGCCCGAGGCGTTGTCCCCGAAGATTGGCTTGGGCATGAACGTAGCTATCATGCCGTTTTTTTGGGCCAAGTTCTTGACGACGAACTTGTACGTGACAGAGTTATCTCCCATGTTAGTGAGAGTGTCTCTATACATGTCTATCTCACACTGGCCCGCTGTCGCCACCTCGTGGTGGTGGGCGTCGCAGGGTACGTGGAAATCATCCATCAGGATGTTGACGCACTCAGACCTGAAGATCATCAGCGTGTCATGAGGCGGGGCCGGGTAGTAACCCTCCTTGAACCTGATCGGGTAATGTGTCCCGCCACTACTCCAGGCCGCCTCTCGAGACTCGATAACGTATGACTGAGCCCTATAAGAGTTTAGGACATCCCAGCGAACACTGTCAAAGACGAAGAACTCGATCTCAGGGCCCCAGAGCGAGAGCGAGAAGCCCTGCTCAGCAGCATACATCTCAGCCCTCTGCGCAATATGCCGCGGATCCCTCTCCAGCCTCCCCCGCCCCATACCCCAGCCAACATTACAAATCATCCTAGCAGTCTTTACATGATCTGGTATCCAAGGAATTATCGCATAGGTCGATGGGTCTGGGTAGAGGACGAGGTCGGATTCATGTATCTCGACGAACCCTCTTATGGACGAGCCATCTAGCTTGGGAACACCGGAGGAAAAGGCGTCTTCGTTGATAAACTTCGATGGAATTGTTACGTGCTGCAGCCGTCCTGGGACATCCGTGAACTGGAGATCAACATACTTGATGCCGTTCTCCCTGATACTTGCCAGGACTTGGTCGACACTCATCCTGAAGGGAGTTGCCTCACCATTCCTAAAAATAAACGGCATCTCCTCTATACACCCCCGCTAAGAAAGAAGAAGCTAACACCGGCTTGCGGCACGCTGTCGTAGCTGACATATTTGTCCTCTATCTCACGTCTTTGCGCCCTTTCCAAAGACACCTTCACCGTTGTGTGGACTGTCATTTGTCGCTTTATGGGAGATAAGTCTTATTTAAAGATGTTTTTCCTCTTTCGTGTAAATATGTTAGAGCCTGAACGATTTCGTTTTCGAGGTGGGGCTTAGTTAAACATTATTCAAGGCATGTATCGGGCGACCACTTCCATAGTTCCTGAGTTGTTGGCCTCTCTTGCTAAGACTTTGCTTTTTTGAGACATGTTTTTAGGCTGGTTTTTAGCGGGTTATATCTATGCGGCGGACGGGCTATGTGGGAAAAGGCGTTATCAGGAAGGAAGATCCCAGGTTAATTACTGGCAGAGGGCGGTTCATAGACGATATAAATCTCCCGCGGATGCTTCATTTGGCCTTTCTCAGGAGCCCTTATGCTCATGCACGCGTTGTGAGGGTTGACTTATCTGGCGCGCTCCAAAGTGGCGCAGTAGCCGCCTTCACTGGCTCCGAGATAAATGAGATGTGCGGTGGAATACATTTGGATTCCATCCCTCGGGGAAAGGTTGTGGTTAAGCCGCTCGCAGAGGGGAAGGTGAGATATGTGGGAGAGCCTGTTGCCTTGGTCTTAGCAGACGACCCATACACAGCCAGGGACGCGGTGGAGCAGATCAACGTAGAGTATGAGAGGCTGCCGGCTGTTGTTGACCCGTTAGAGGCATCGAAGCCTGGCGCACCAGTCATACATGATGAGTTCCCAGACAATATCTGTTTCACAACTAAGAGGGCTTACGGTGATGTGGACGGGGCCTTCGCTGAGGCTGACAGGGTTGTTGACGCTCACCTGAGGATACAGAGGCTGGTGCCTTCGGCCATGGAGACCCGTGGCGTGGTTGCTGCCTTTGACGAGGGCTTGGGTTATCTCAATATCTGGGCTGTGAATCAGTTCCCCTTCGACTTCCGTAGCTGGACAGCGGAAGCCCTCGGCATTCCTGAATCCAAGATCCGGGTGATATCGCCAGATATTGGAGGTGCCTTCGGCTCTAAGATCGCCCATTATCCCGAGGACATTGTTGTCCCTCTGTTGGCCAAGATGCTTAAGAAGCCTGTGAAGTGGATCGAGACGAGATCTGAGAACTTCTACGCCACCACACACGGAAGGGGTAGCAGTGCCTGGGTCCAGGCGGCGGTAAAGAGTGATGGCCGACTACTAGGCGTTAAGG
Organism: Thermoproteota archaeon; assembly: GCA_030550155.1. GTDB lineage: Archaea > Thermoproteota > Nitrososphaeria_A > Caldarchaeales > Calditenuaceae > HRBIN02. The sequence continues at coordinate 7,982 of JAUQPZ010000014.1, read as the reverse complement.
CTAGGATACTTACAGACCTCGGAGCCTATCCCTACTTCACAACAGCCCAAGTACCGATGGGGATCATCGGGATGCTTCCGGGCTGCTATAAGCTCAGGGCCCTAGAGGCTGAGGTCACTGGGGTCTTCACAAATAAGGTCCCCACGGGGGCGTACAGGGGCGCGGGACGTCCTGAGGCTTCATACATAATCGAGAGGACTGTGGATAGGGTGGCTCGGGAGCTGGGCCTTGACCCCGCGGAGGTTAGGAGAAGGAACTTTATCAGGCCGGAGGAGTTCCCATACAGGACGATAACAGGAAACGAGTATGACTCTGGAAACTACGAGCTTGCTCTCAACAAAGCGTTAGAGCTGGCAGGCTATGAGGAGATTAGGCGGAGACAAAGCGAGCTCAGGTCTGGTGGAAAGCTGCTGGGCGTGGGAATCTCGAGCTATGTAGAAGTATGCAACTTTGCCTCGACGGTCGCCAAGGTCACGGTGGAGAAAGATGGGAGAGTCAGAGTTTTCTCAGGGACTTTGCCTCATGGCCAGGGAGAGAGCACATCATTCGCACAGATTGCCGCTGACGCGCTTGGTGTCAGAATCGAGGATGTCGATGTTATTTTCGGGGACACATCTCTCATCGGTTGGGGGCCGGGCACCGCAGGGAGCTGGACGCTGGCGTCTGGGGGCAACTCGGTGTTAAAGGCCTCCGAGGTTGTCAGGGATAAGATCTTGAAATTGGCCGCCCACTTGATGGAGATTAGGCCTGAGGACCTAGAAATCAGCGAGGGCAAGGTTAGTGCAAGAGGCGTGCCCGAGAAATCTCTCAAGCTTAGCGAGGTCGCGGAGGTGGCTTATGATCCTTCGCGCCTGCCCGCGGGGTTTGAGTACGGCTTATCCGCGGAGGTCAGCTATACTCCGAGGCTAACTTATCCGTTCGGGACACATGTGGCGGTTGTGGAGGTCGACTCTGAGACCGGCAGGGTTGACGTAAAAAAGCTGGTGCTGGTGGACGACTGCGGAAGGGTCGTCAACCCACTGCTCGTCGAGGGCCAGCTAATAGGCGGTGCGGTCCAAGCACTCGCCCAAGCCCTCTACGAAGAGGCATATTTTGACAGCGACGGAAACCTTGTCACATCAAACCTAGGGGACTACCTGTTCCCGACAGCAGTCGAGATTCCCGAGATTATAACAGAGAGGACTGAGACACCAGCTCCGAACCCGCTGGGTGCAAAAGGTGTGGGCGAGGCGGCGACCATCGGGCTGACTCAGGCTGTCGTTAACGCTGTAGAGGATGCTTTGGCCCAAATTGGAGGTAGGATAGAGAATACACCTCTAACACCCTTCCAGACCTGGAGCCTAATACGGTTGTATGGCGGAGAAAAGTGCTAAAGTTTTACCAATGTATTACTCAAAAAAATCTTCTAGCAAAATTTATATAGGGGACCATGGCTTCTATTGGACTGGGGCGCCCGGGAGAGGGGAGTTCCAAAGATACTGGGGCAACTCAGTATCCGAGGAAATCTTCCGGGCCTCTAGACCCATCGGGAAACCGTGGGCAAAGGGCCCTGAAGAGGATGCGCGGTGCGCGTGGGGCCTAGGGGTCTAACACGTGCATGCGTGGCCTCTCCGAAAGGCGCCCCATCTTTTTGAGTTATCCGCCCAACAAGTTACCAGACGTGTTTAAGGATTTTTTCATAATAGTTCTCCGGAGAATACTCTGTCATCCCTAGCTCGTCTATGTTGAGAATTACTATTGAGTGTATTCTGCAGTTCACGAGTTCTTCCACTTGAATTGGTGGTCTGCTATAGTAGATATCGCATAGCTTTTTCAGGGCTTCGATTTCGCCTAGCTGTCTCAGTCTTGGGGGCTTTAAAAGTGTCTCAGGTATCTCTATGATGTTGTAGCGGGGTGTTGCGAGGCTGAACTTGTCCGCGTATTTGCTGTAACGTGCAACTTTGCTGACGACTCTGGCCCTGAGATATCTCTGCGGGTCAAGGGCGGCCTCGGGGGGCGCAAAACCGGTCTCAACCTCGATTATATGTGTTCCACCGCCCTTCTCGCCGTAAACATCACACACGAGAAAGTCGCCCAGATACCTTTCAACATCAACCTCATACCCCAGCCTCGCCATGTGCCCTGCACAGATAACCTCCATTACGGAGTGGTTTATCTTAACTATCCCGCGCTGATGAAGCTCCAGAAGTTTATCCCTCACTTTAAGCAACCGCACCCTCACATCCGCTCCGAGAGCCTCGACTAGCTTATCGATGAGAACAGTGATGTCCCTAGCGAACTCGTTTTCTGAGAGCCTGCTCGCGCCCTCAGACTCGCCTCTACTCCTATTCACCACCATACATTAGGAGGCGTCTATTCATTAAACTATCTGCTGGTATTCCTCGCCCACCGCGGGCTGGGCTGTGAACTGCTCAATTGTCAGGGATGAGAGGAGTTCAGGCGTCGCCTCTCCCCTCTCTATCAGATACCTCCTAGCAAGATACCAGAAGGCGAATGGTAGAGAGGTTCTTCCCCTATTGTTCATCGGGATGACGAGGTCCACGTCTTTGCAGACATTATCTGTGCTGCACATAGCGATTACGGGTTTTCTCGCTATGGATGCCTCAATCACTGCTTGGAGATCATATCTAGGGTCTGAGACAATGACGACTTCAGGCTCCACGTAATATTTCAGCGTCCGGTTTGTGAGGATGCCTGCAGGTATTTTGCCGGCAACGGGGATGCATCCAGTTACTTCGCAGAACCTTTGGACAGCCCTGATCCCGTAAACGTGTGTAGAAACAACTAGGATTTTCTTCGGCTCGAAGAGGGCCATAAAGCTGGCCGCTATGTTCAGCCTCTCGAGAATCCTTCTGGCCTCAAAGATGTAGACGCCGTCTGGCCTCAACCTATAGATGAAGCGCTCCATGTGGGCGACCTTCACCTTAGCTCCCAGGTGAACACCGCTCTTCACAAGAAGCTCCTGGAGCTCAACATCAGGCGAGAGGTAATCCTTAGATTCCAACAGTCTTCACCCGCTCAGCGTGCATCGGCTCAATACCCATTGCATAATTGACGCACCCGTCTATTCATATACCTTAACAGGCGTTGTTGTTAATCCCCCATTCCTCGCAGGGGCCGCTCAAGTTATTCTCCGCATCTTGGATGCCCCTATCTCCTCTCCTATCCGGATTAGCTCGTTCGCCTTAGCCACCCTCTCACCGCCCATTATTCCGGCCTTGATTACCCTACACCCCATCCCCACTGCTAAGTGGGAGAGATAGGCCTCGACGGTCTCTCCCGATCTATGAGATGCCGCCGGAACCACGTTTCTCCTAAGACAGGCATCTACGGCTCTCCAGGTTAGGTGTAGTGTGCCTACCTGGTTCGGCTTTATGATAGCCGCGTTGATAGCCTCCATCTGGGCACATTTTTCAATCAGCTCCTGCCGCGTTACTACTAGGTCGTCTCCGCATATCAGGGTTCTTGGGAGATGTTTTCTGAGCTCTGCGAACGATTCCGGGTCGTCCTCGACGAACGGGTCCTCTATATAGACCAAGTTAGCCTTCTCGGCCAGTTCTGAGAGGTAGTTGAGGAAGCCTCCGCGATCAAGGTAGAGGCCTTGGCTTCTCAACACGTATCTCCGCGTAGATTCGTCGTAGATGCTTCCGGCCGCAACATCGAGCCCTACCCCTATCTTTACACCGGTTTCGTCAGAGACTTTCTCAGCAGCCTCCTTCACAGCGTCTAGCGCGGCCTCTACGGAGACAGGCGGTGCGTAGCCGCCCTCGTCTCCTTTCCCTAGGGGGAAGCCGCTGACCCGCCTAGAGAGTATCGCCCCCAGAGCCCTGTGGACCCTGATGTTCGCCTCTACGGCCTCGAGTATGTTCTTGGGGTTTAGCGGTATGACTAGGTATTCCTGTATCTCGGGCGCGCCCTGCCCTGCGTGTTTTCCTCCGCCGAGAACGTTTCCTAGGGGGAGTGGGAGCACAGGCTCCTGACCTGTCTCTTTGGCTATCTGCTTGTAAAGTGGGGTGCCAGTTAGTGATGCGTGTGCTGAGAGGGCTGCAACGGAGATTGTTAGAGCTGTGTTTCCACCTATATTCGCGAAGTTTTGTGTGCCGTCGATCTCTTGCAGGAGCTGGTCGAGCGTCGTGAACCCGGAGTATTCATGCCCCACCAGCCTCGGCGCAATCTTCTCCCTCAGAATTCTCACAGCCTCCTCCGGGCCCCCCTGCGGGTACGGCTCGGCTTCCCTCTTGCCCCTGCTTTTCCCGGCAGGCGCTGCTGCGCGGCCTTTGACGCCGTCCAGCGAGACCTCGACCTCTACGGTCTTGTCTCCACGCGAGTCAAAGACGACTCTTCCACTGATAGAGGCTATTTTGGCCAACTACTTGCTCCCCCCACTCGACGATACGGAGAACTCTAAAAAGGTGTCAATTACCTCGACGTGCGAGAGGAACATCCTCCTACAACAGTATCGCTTGATACCGAGAGTGTCTAGAGCCTTCGCGGGGCTCATGTTGGACTTCACCATCTTGTTATACTTCTCCCACAGATGCCCTATAGGCGCTCCACAGCTAAAACACCTGATGGGGAACAGCATACCGTGTAATCGAGTCTCAGACCTAAGATAAATACTGAACACACGGCTAGGGTGTTGCCCGGTCCGCTGCCTCGGTCCATGTTTATAAGCGGGAAAAGCATAGCTTGATAGATGTCCATCACGCGCGTCTCCACCGGAATCCCGACACTTGACAGGATCACTGGTGGAGGCCTGATACCGGGGAAGACCTACCTAGTCACAGGCGAGACAGGGGTAGGGAAGACGATTCTCTCTCTTCACTTCCTCATGGATGGTCTGAAAAGGGGGGAGAAAGTCTCCTATGTCTCTCTCGACGAGAGGATAAACGGCGTTCTCGACGGCGCCACGACCCTAGGCTGGGACTTCTGGACATTCTACAAGGAGGGGAGGTTCTTTCCATTCGAGATAAGAATCTACTCTGAAGACCTCGGCAGATACAGGAAGGACAGCAAGGCATACATCGACACAATAATCAAGATGACTAGGGGCGGGGATGTCTCCAGAATAGTCCTCGACCCCATCTCCGCAATGGCCTTCGGAGCCGCTGACGAGTTTGCCGTCCGCGAATACATCCGAGAGATCATAACGTATCTGGAGGAGAAGATAGGCGCGACCACGATGCTGACCTGCGACATACCTTCAGGCTCCACTCAGCTCAGCAGATTTGGCTATGAGGAGTTTCTATCCTCGGGCGTGGTTGTGCTAGGCCTTGTTAACCTGGATGGCCGGTTGGTGAGGACGTTATTGGTGAGGAAGATGCGATGGTCTGCCGCAGATCACTCCATCTACACTTTCGAGATTGTTAGAGGGAGGGGTATAGTGATTGGGCCAACCCTGAGGGCGCTCCAGACGAGGCAGGCCGGTGTATCCTCGGTCTCAACTGCATTTGGCGTAAGGGGCCAGAGTCCTCAGTTGGGCTCGGATGAGGGCGCCGCCAAGGAGTCTTCACCGATATGAATCTCCCTCTCTCCCCACGGGTTGCCCAGCACCCTGACAAGGTAGAGGGCTACCCGCCACCCCTCCTCCAAGCCGGCTAGCATGGATGCGGCGCCTCCCCAGGCCTTGCAGAAGATGGAGCCGGTCTCGTCCCTTATCCAGCAGCTCGAGAACTCTATCTCTCCTCTCCTAGTAGATAAGCGGGTTAGGGGTGACTTGGATAACAGCTCACCCTCGGTGTAAACATCCACCATCCCAACCCTTAAGTCGCGGATGCTGAGCGGTTTAGGCCGCGCCTCATATTCTCCTCTCCACGGCTCAAATCTCCCCGGCACCAACACCCAGCTTCGCCCAGTATGAACATACTTGAAGCCCTTGACCAGCACCACCTCTCCCGGCCTGATGTTTTCAGAGTAAATCCTCTCCACGCCCTCGCCGGTAATACCTAGTAGCAGGTTTGGCTGATGAAGATCTCTCTCAACCTTGATGAGCCGTGGCTCCGCGGGGCCGTGGTCGGGGAGGAGGATTCCTGTCCGTGAAGAGGTTGTTATCCTGCCCGCGGGGGACCACTTGGCACCCGCTACGTAAATCTCTCTGCCAACAGAAGACTCGTCTAAGACGTCTGCAAGCTCCCTCCAAAGGCTCAGCTCAGCCTTGACGCCGCGCCACCCCAGCAGAACATCTCTCACACCTGTCTCCTCACCTCTGACATTAACCCTCCTCGCCTCGGAGAGGCCCAGAACCACTGCTCTAAAGTCTATCGCCCCACGAGTCTCAAAAACCTCTCCCAAATCCTTGAAGAACTGGCTGAGAGGAGGAAGCCCAGCTCCCGCCATAGAGACCTCGGCCTGATCGCCTAAAAGCACCTCTACAGAGCCGTCAGGCCTCTCCCTCGTGAAGGCGTTCTCAACGAGTATACCAGCCCCCACCCCAAGATTGAGTGTCTCCAGCTTAGATACGGCAGGACCCCAAGCCGCGGCGTCAACGACCCCTGTCGAGTCGGCGAGCCTCAGATAGAGCGTTGTCTGACCCCGCCTAACGATCCGTGAAAGACCAATTACGCGGGCCTCAATGTTTACTGAGCCAAGGCCTCCAACCAGCTTGGATAATGCAACAGTTGAAACGCCCCGCCTGAGGCTCTCGAAAACACCGAGCTCCCCCGCGACAACATATAACGCTCCGAGACGAGTCAGCCTCGGGTCCTCCACCATCCTCCTCTCAACCTCTTCTTCAACCTCCTCCCTCCTATCTTCCCCGATAATTTTTAAAACACGCCTCAAAAGGTCCTCGTAATCACGCATCTCCTCTTACACCGAGACTGGGCCCTGCATTTATACTGTGAAAAAGAGTAGGTCGCGACATGTCCAGCCGTGCCTTTATCGAGGATTTCGAAAAATATTTAATCAAGGCGAAGGCGGTAAGTGGCGTGACAGTAAGAACTAGGCCGACTGGAGTAACAATTCTAGCGATACTTGAAATAATTGGCTCAGTCCTGTCGCTTTTGGGCGCGGTTGCTCTATTCGCTCTTGGCGCGATGGTGGGCGGAGTTTTGGAGGATGAGTTCGGGATGGCGGGAATTTTCGGGCTCATAGCTCCTCTCATGGGTGGTGTGCTTTTGATAGTGGCGCTGATAGGTTTTGTTTTAGCTTATGGGTTCTGGACGGGGAAAGGATGGGCCTGGATATTGGGCATTATATTCTCGATAATCGGCATAATTCTAGGCTTAGCGACGATTATCGGCAATCCATCGGGAATAATAACGGTCATAATAAACGCGGTGATACTCTACTACCTAACTAGGCCGCATGTGAAGGAGTGGTTCGGCAGGGCATAGAATAGCGGCAACTGAGCTCCTGCCACAATCCTCTTCTTTATCTTGTCCTCTTATCCAACCGCAGAATATCGAGCGGATGCAGCACATCCATCTGCGCCCCTTCCTTAAGGTGAATTGTGCAGACGCTACTCTCAGTCACTATTGCGTCAAGACCCTTTGACTTGAACATCTCGAAGAGCCTCCTACCCATGGCTTTAGCGAGCTCGCGGCCTATCTCTCCTCTCTTCATCCCGAAAGTCCCAGCCATCCCACAGCACATGCCATCACCTATGACTTCAGCCTCTAATCCCGCTTCCCTCATTAATGCGAGAACATTTTCCGCGCCAGAGAGAGGTCTCTGATGACAGGGTACATGTATCCCGAAACGACCTGTAACTCTAGCATACACATTTATCGCGCCCTGCTCAACCAAGCCTCTGAGAAAGCCGAGGGCCTCATAGGTCGCCGCCGAGAGGGATGCCGCCCTCTTGTCACCTGGCAAGAGATATGGGTAAATATATTTCAAGGTATATGTCGCGGTGGGCTCAAGCGATATTACCTTGTAGCCTTCCTCAACGTATCTCGCGAGGAGCTCCACGTTTTTAGCAGCATGTTTCTCAGCGCGGCGCCAGTCCCCGTATGCGATAAATGGGTATCCGGATGTAAGCT